>NZ_BDHD01000130.1:0-4904 GCF_054786075.1 Treponema sp. R6D11
AGAAACACGCGCTATACAGTTCACTAATCTTTGGTCTCTTCTTCTCAATTGCTTCCTTCAAACAACTTTCAAAAAACTTTCTATTATTTAAAAACTCAAAATGGTTCGGCACAGCAGACCCTGTCTTCAATCAGGACATAGGCTACTACATATTCAAACGCCCATTCCTACAAAACATATATAATTCTATATTCTGGTTCTTTTTCGTAACCCTAGTCATAACAACAATAATATACCTAATATATTTCATACGTTCCAGCAGAGTGAAAGAATTTTTAAAACGCCATAACGTATTTTTTCACTTGCTCGTTATAATAAGCATGCTGTTTCTTATAAAAGCCATCACATTCAAATTTGTTGCGGAAAATCTATTATATTTGAAAAATAGCAATTTCGTCGGGCTAGGCTTTATCGAAGAAAAAATTTGGATTCCATATTATAAAATTGCTCCATACCTCCTAATAATAGTCTTCATTTCCATAATCCTCTTAGGTTACTATAAAAAACAAAAACTAGCCATCACATTCATATTGCTATACCCAATCTGCTTCATCGCCTTTAGCCTTTCAAGCATTATTGGCAAAGGTTTATATGTCACTCCAAATGAGGCAAATGTCCAATCAAGCTATATAAAAACAAGTATAGATTGGACTCGCAAAGCCTATAACATTGATAACAAACTAACATTTCAGGACTATCCGCTAGAATACAGCCTTTCCCCATCCTCTATCCAAGCGAATCAAGACATTATAAACAATGCCCGCACAACCGATTACAACCAAACCCTAATCGAACTAAACCAAACACAAAGCTTAAAAAATTTTTATACCTTTCAAAACGCAGACATATCATTATATAACATAGACGGAAAGGAAAAGGCAGTATATGTCGCAGCACGTGAAATCGATCAAAATTCCCTGCCGTCCAAAAACTATATCAACACAAAAATGAAATATACTCATGGTTCAGGCGTCGTAATGGCACCAATCAACGAGGTTACAACCGAAGGCGAACCATTAACTATAATCAAAGATTTAGGCGCACGCTCGATCAATGGTGCTCCAGATGTTAGAGAACCTAGAATATACTATGGGGAAAATTTCTCAGGATACGCGGTTGTGGCGACAAAAGACGGCGAATATGATGAAATAACAAACAATTATAAATACCAAGGTGCAGGTGGCATCGAGCTAACACCTTTAAATCGCCTGTTGCTGGGGTTGCGCTACTTTGATGGCAATTTAATATTTTCAAAACAAATCACTTCCACCTCTCGCCTTATGATTAACAGAAACGTTGTCGACCGCGCCCATTCTTGCTTTCCATTCTTAGAAATCGATGATGACGCGCACATAATAATCGATGGGGATGGCAAGCTAAAATGGATTATCGATGGATACACAACATCAGACGCCTTCCCTCTAGCGGCTTCTGTAAACGGAAAAAATTATTATCGTTCTTCTGTCAAAATAGTGATCGATGCATATAACGGCAACGTTTCAGCATATATTATCGACGAATCTGATCCTATAATTATGGCGTATCGCAGCATATATCCAGAAATATTTGCCAAAGACAAACTGCCAGACGACATTGCAAAACACATCCGCTACCCTGAAAAACTATTCGATATCCAAGCAGAAATATTAAAAAAATATAATACAAACGACCCAATAGTTTTCTATCAACAAAACACCCTATGGGAAAGTGCAAAAGAAAAATCCAAAGATGACAAGCCTGAAGAGATGCCATCATACTACACATACTACAACAACGACCTCGTCATCACAAAAGCCTTCACACCATCTGGAAAAGAAAATCTTGTAGCATACCTAACCGCCACAGGCTCTATAAAAAACTATGGTAAACTAACGTGCTATAAATTCCCTAACGCCGAAAGCGTTATTGGCCCATACCAAGTTGAAAATCGCATTGATACAGACGAAAACATATCAGCCAAACTAACCCTTTGGGGGCAAGGCGGTTCATCTATCATACGCGGCAATCTAATTATACTACCAATCAGCAATACACTATTATATATCGAACCAATATATCTAACTTCCGGGGACGAGAAAAAAGTTTCAACCGTTCTTCGCGGAATAATTCTTGCATATGGAGATAAAGTAATAATGGAAGATACCTTGCAAAAAGCTTTGCAAGTCATGTTTGAGTATAAACCTAACACACCTTCCACGCCAACGACCGAACAAAATATCAAAAAAATTATCGACTCCGTTTCTGTTTATTTTGAAGAATATAAAAACAATCTCGCTAAAGGCAAATGGAAAGAAGCTGCAGAAAGTTTGCAAAACTTAGAACAAAGCCTAAAAGATCTATCAGATTATAAAAAAGAAATTAGATAAAAAAGGAGCAAAAAATGTCTTTCGATGCAAAAACAGAACACAGAAGAATCGTAGATTTCATTCGCGAACTCTTCGGCGAATCAACCTTAAAAGCCATAGTTGGCATAAGCGGCGGAAAAGATAGCGCAATAGTCGCAGGTCTCTGTATCGAAGCCTTAGGAAAAGACCGCGTACGCGGAATCCTTCTTCCAAACGGCGAACAAAAGGATATAGACGATTCCCTAGAAATAGTTAACCATCTTGATATTAAATACCAAACAGTAAACATCGCCCCAATATTCGAAGCATATCTCGCGCAGTTTAAAAGTGAGGAGATAGGTGATTCTATAGTAACTAACCTACCTGCCGGAATACGGATGAATATCGAAGCAAACATCGTATCGAAACTCGAGAACGGTCTCATCGCCAACACCTGCAACTTAAGCGAAGAATGGATCGGCTATGCAACAAAATTTGGCGATTCATATGGAGATTTTAGCCCCCTAGCCGACTACACAGTCACAGAAGTCCGTGCAATTGGCAAAGAATGCGCACCAATAAAAGACTTAGAAAGAATAATTTATAAAACTCCTCACGATGGCATGTGTGGAAAATCCGATGAAGAAAAAGTCGGTTTCACATACGATGTCCTTGATAGATACATCCGCGATGGCATCTGCGAAGACGAAAAAATAAGAGAAAAAATTGATACGCTTCATAAAAAAAATCTACACAAAATATTGCCAATGCCGAAATGTGAATATCTAAAAATTTTTCACTAAAAAGTATTGACAAAACAGTTTTGTTGGAGTATAATAGTTAATAGTGTTAATAATTAACAATTATAATCGTCAGGCGGTGATTTTATCAGCAAGATAGAAAAAGCATTTTCGGAACTCGAAAATCTAATGTTTAATAAACGCGGAAATATGATGGAGCAAATGGAACGCGGTTCCAAGGGAGAGCTGTTTATCCTTAAAATTTTAAGCAAAAAAAATATCCCTCTCCTACCTTCTGAAATAAGCGAGACCATGTGCATAAGCCCCGCCCGAATATCAACCGCACTCGGCGCACTAGAAAAAAAGAAACAAATCCACCGAGAGTTAGACACAAATAATCGCAGAAATATTCTAGTAACCATCACAGATCTCGGTCGAGAAAGGCTCCGAGAACATTCAAAAAAAATGCGAAAACATATGATGAACATACTAAACAATATGGGCGAAAAAGACGCATTAGAATACGTTAGACTAACAAAACGCTTTAGCGAAATCGCTAGCGAAATATTTCGAAATAAAAACATAAAGGACATTTAAAATGCCGAAACTTATCAAAAATCTCAAGGGCTTCTGGATTCTCATTATAATTACATTCATCATCCTGGCAGGTCAAGCCTTGTGCGACATCAACCTCCCAAACTATATGAGCAATATAGTGAACAACGGTCTGCAACGTTCCGGAATCGAAGAAATCGCTCCAAAACAAATATCAAAAAACGGATATGAAATCATGTCCATATTTTTCACCACTGAAGAAAAATCAAATCTAGTTGCTTCATATGAAAAAGTTATGGATCCTAAAATCGATGACGACCGTCTTAAGGTAGTTCAAGGCGGCGAAGAACAAGGGGTCTATATATATTATAAAAAGGAAAACTTAACAGAAAAACAAAGCGAAATGTTAGACAAAAGCTTCCAAGAAGCAAGCGGTAGCCTGCTCGTTTGTGTTAAGCAATTATATGCAAATCAAGGTGCAGCTCCTCAAGAAATGAACGCCAGCTTCGAATTAAAAGCTATTGATCTATACAAACTAAAAACAAGCCTTCAAGAGCTTTCTCCTGAACAAATTATAGCAATCCGCGCCGCTGCAGAAAAAATGGACACTCAAATATTATCTGCTATCAATCAAAAAATTAACCTCGCATTCTACGAAGAATTAGGTTTCCAAAAAAACGATCTCCAAAACACATATATAAAAAATGTTGGATATCAAATGTTAACTATAGCTCTAATCTCAGGAATATTAGCCGTCCTTGTTAGTCTCCTTTCTTCAAGAATCGCCTGTGGAGTAGCAAGGAACCTACGAAAAAAAATCTTCGAAAAAGTCAATAAATTTGGTTCAGCAGAGTTCGATAAAATTTCAGTTTCAAGCTTAATCACGAGAGCAACAAACGATATCACGCAAATTCAAATGGTACCTACAATCGGCATACGCATGATATGCTATGCACCATTCATGGCAATCGGCGGATTCACTATGGCTATGCGTCACGCACCTTCCATGGCTTGGATTATCGGGCTGGCAGTCGGCGCCCTGCTGTTGATGCTCTTTTCCCTACTCTTCCTCGTTATTCCAAAATTCAAAATAATTCAAAAACTTATAGATAAAATTAATCTCATCTCAAAAGAACACCTAACCGGTCAAATGATTATCCGCACATTTGGCAACACGGATTTCGAAAAATTCAAGTTCGATAAAGCAAATACCAACCTGATGAAAACAAATAAATTCACTCAACGTATGATGTCGCTCGCTATGCCATATATGTCTTTTATTATG
>NZ_BDHD01000131.1:0-4897 GCF_054786075.1 Treponema sp. R6D11
GTATGGGCGCTTTCAGCGCCTGCAATGAATGGGACTCGGCAAGAAAAAACCCTTACAATTACCGTTGATTCAACAGCCGTCGACTCCATTGCTAAAGTTAATTACGGAAATACCGGCATTATGAATCTGGAAATAACTGTTGATGACAATTCGGAAAGTCATTTTTCTACAACAAATAATTTCAGAATAAGCATTGACAACTTCTACCCCGTTTCAACAATTGAAACTCCTACTATGGCATATGACGATAAAACTATACCCAAATACTTCCTTGTTCAGGGAGAAGCGCAGGACTGGAGCACAACTTCCGACTCAACCCAAGGGTTGGAGCGCGTAGTAGTATACTTTGAAAAAGCGCAAATAAATTATACTAATACTACAAATTGGACAGGCAGAAGTGTAACAGGAACTCAAGCTATGCTTAAACCGGACGGCTCAACGGCTGCTACTTCAGATTTTATAGGATATCCTGCAATGGATACCGCAAAAAGCGGATGGAGCTCTAGTACTGTAGCGCCAAACGCGCTAACCGGTTTTTCAATGCCAAAGCTTGTTAACAGTGGAACTGTCTCTGTCCCCAAATGGACATCTCCCGCCGCAATGGTCATTGATTACGCGGAAAATGATAATGAACAAGACTATGATAACGACGGAACATATGGCGAAAGATGGATCGGCTTGACAGAGATAACCTGGGGAGCAAGAATGATGATTACCGATAGACTTACCACCACTCAACGATTCCCAGACGGTCCGTATATAGTGCATTATGTCGTAATGGACAAAGCCGGTAACGCCACCCACTATCAAAAAGATATCTTTATCGAAAACAACAAACCGCGTATTACCTCTATTAACATTGGAACAGATATCAATTTTAACGGAACTGTTGCCCCTAGCGAGTACCGAGATCAAGACTTTGCTGTTAATACTACTTCTGAAGCCACCAACAGGAATGTGTTTCCTGACGAGGAATTCAGAATTCGCAACACCCGTTTAGGAGTCAAACTGACACTTGATAAAGGTAATGGTCAGAAAAAGGCTACGATTTCCTACGTTACAAGAAATAATACTGCAATTCCCGTTACAAATATGCAAAGGGGCTATGTTTATCAAATTGCCTCAACCGCGCAAAACACCGACTTTACCAAGTTTGGCGCCCCGAATAATTACCAAAACACAGTCTTTGTAGCGTCATCTACCGGTCAAGGATCAGCTACTGTTTATCAATTTACTACAGTAGCAACGATGGCAGCGGTAAACGTAGTTACTGGATCTACCTATGTTGATTTTCTTAATTTTTCAGGCGTTACAGATAGAACAGATGGGCTGTTTATTGCAAAGGTATACGACACTACTTTAACTGCTAGCCAAAACAACAACCTTCCTGTTAATGCCGAGTATGACCAACTGGCTCAGGCGTTCTTGCTTACTGTCTCTGTAGCCAATACAGATAATATACTGCCAAAAATTGAAGTAGCTAATTTTGGTCGGAGACATAAACCGGTATCATTAGTAGCAAATATCGCAAACTATGATAACAATGTTCTTACGGCATTAGCAGACGCCGTTTACTCCGATTATGTTGATACAACGACAACGGGAGTCAAAAACGGTTATGTTCAGTATCAGGAGCATTCTTCTCCTAATACGCACGCGTACATTAGCGGCAAAGTAATATTTAACGGTAAAGTTAATGATAACCACCGTATAGCAAAAATTACTGTTCAGATTCAAAATAGCAGTAACGCTAATATTTACAATGGCGGTGAGTTTAATATAGCTATCAGAGACAACTCTGACGGTCTGCTTAAACCTGACAATAATAATAATAATTATGTAGTAGGGGAAAGGGAATTTAGGTTAGTTTATAATGAATCTGACGTTCCGCAATACACTCTCGCGTATGGACAAACCCTTGTATGGCAGTTTCTGTGGGACAGTTCAAAGATTAAGACTGCCGCCACAAACGCCGAGAACAATGTTAAAATTACCTTTAGAGTTTATGATATTAACAGTACTAATGCAACTGCAACTTTCTCAATACAGAATGTTCATATTGTTCCCTATATATCGGAAGTATATACCTCGCTTAGTGACGCATACTCTTCGACGCCTTCCGTCTTTAACAGATCGGCTTTAGGCGGCTACCCTGTACGCGAAGGCGAAACTAATTTCAAAATAAGTGGCTTTAATCTAGGTAACGCGGTTAGTAACGCTACAATAGGCACTGTCGCGCTTTCAACAGGTTCAAATAATGGAACAGTCATAAATACCAGTATTCCCACAGCTGCTACTTCAGGAGACCTTACCGTTACAGTAGCCTCTATTGCTTCTTTTAATAACAACGCCGCAAAGAACAAAACCGTTGCTTATAATAAAGAGCCAAACAATGTAAACAACAACATTCTTGACAACAGCCGTTATATCTATGTGTGGAACACCGGGGATTTATTTCACAACGGAACATACTATACAACAACTGACGGATTTAATAACACCCCTTCAGGAACGTCTGTAAATATAGCTATGAAAGATGTTTCCTATCCATTTATGAGGTTGGATAAAGACGGCAACAGGCTTATTAGCCATGGTTTCTATAATACGCAGAGCTCAGGAAGATTAAGGGTGCTAAAAAACAATACTATTATTGAACTTGGAATTGCGGCTACAAACAGAATGGTTTATACCAGTATCGGAACCGGCGGAAGAAACGCCTCATTCTACGCGACCGGCACGGATCTAAGCTCAGGCGCGACCTATAACAGAGGTTTCCAATTAGGATTTAGTAATAACGATGGTACTAACAGCGTTAGCGGTCATACCGGCACTTCTACTGTTAATGGTACCAATTATGGTGCTCATGGTGATATCCGTATTTACGCGACAGACTCATCCGCCCATGATGATCGTTTTGCGTACCCGCGTATAGCGGTTCAGTCTGCCGCAGATGATAGAGCAAACGGTAACGACAAAGTTTTATTAAGCTATTATGACAGCGATGCCGGAAGAAACGAGGTTGTATTCGTAAGTGTAGGTAGCAATAGTACCAGTAGTATTACTACTACTGCAGGTAATAATAATCAAAATACTATTAATAATACATTTAAGAAAGAAGTTAGCACGGCAGGCAGTGAGTTTTCAGCGGCAGGCATACTTAGCAACGGCATACCGGTTGTTGCCTATTACAGCAATACAAATAAAAACTTAAACATTGCCTATGCTGCGACGGTATCAGGCACTAACAGTACTACCATAGATAGTTGGACTACAACACCGAATATTGATACCGACAAGGGGTCATACGTTGACATGGCGGTAGATGGAGGCGACAATATTCACCTTGCTTATTACAGTAACAAGGGCGGTCTGTATTACACCTATATACCATGCACCGGAACCGGCGCTGCCCGCAGACCTGATGTAGGCAATAGAAAAACTGTAAGGGTAGACACCTACCTTTCCGCCGGAACCAGGCTTATGATCAATGTAAGGCAGGAAACAACTCCAACAACAAGGTATGTACCTTACATTACCTACGCTCACGCTTCCTTCCCAGGAACAGTACTCTCGGTTCGCGTCGCATGGTTGGCATCATCTGTTTATCCTACTATTACCAATACTTCTAATGGTACAGATGAAAATAATATGTTCTTAGGCAACTGGGAAGTAATGACAGTACCTGTCAGCGGAACCCCCAATAACTCTGACTTTGTCTGTAACGGCTTACCCTCCAAGGCAACATGGAACACTGCAGGCACAACCTTGTCATACAATACAAATCTTAACCAAACCATAGTAATTGGCTACATGACAACGACATCAGTATACGAGGGCGCAATCCTGAAAGGCGACATTAGAGAGATACCCCAAACACTACGAAAGTAACGCCGTAGCGCGTAACACAGCGGGCAAACGCAAGTTTGCCCGCTTTTTTTTGTTTTAACAGAGAGAAGCTTTGTGTCTTTTGTATTACAACTGAGCTATAGTATTTGCAGAGAGCCCTGTCCCTTCGGCTATTTGAGAAACAGACAAGCCCATCTTTTTAAGATTCCTAGCAATATCAAAACAAGCTTCTTCCCTACCTTCCTTAAGTCCGCTTCGTCTAGCGCTTACCATTCCGCTTTGATAGTCAAGTTCGCTTTTTAACAGCGTAGTCATACGCGCGTATTCTATTTCATCTTGTGTGATTTTCGATAATGTTTCTGTCGCCATCGCTATACCTTCCTCACAGTGGTTATTCTGGTTTTTCCACCGAGCGAGACGCAGGTTTTGGGATCATAGTAAATAAAATTGTGTATTAGTTCTTCGTCAGGGAAAAATTGGGATTTTGCCAAAATAGCAATTTGATATGTCTCTTTTAAATTGCTATAAATTCTTTCTTCTCCATGAATGTCTTGTCCGATAAATAACTTTGCCTCATAGTATTCGAGCCGAACAAGTTCATCAGCGTTAGGATTAAACGACATTTCAACATTTACGGGTTCGCCTTCTTCTGTTTTGCAAGCGACATCGAAGCGCAAATACCGTTGCCGCAGATCGTCAACAGGCGGCTCGTTGGCGATAATTGTCTCCACTTTGACAGTACGCCCGATAAGCGCGGAAATCAGAGCTGATAACGCTCCTCTCGATTCAGCAGTATCTCTGGTAAATACGGCTTTGAATACCACATCATAGCGTATGTCCAGAACGCTCATTCCGTCTACCCTATATGGGTGCGTACCCCCCGTTTTGCTTGATTTTTGTTAAAAATGTGTTAAATCTTAGTGAAAAAGTGGAAAAACGCTTTAAAATAAAGTATATTAATAATGAAGTAGTCTATTTTAAGAGGAGATTGTATGAATTTGTCATTTTTACACAAAAAACCCATTTTTGGTGTGGGCGGAATACTTATAGT
>NZ_BDHD01000132.1:0-4888 GCF_054786075.1 Treponema sp. R6D11
TAACAATAGGAAATCTTAGCGGCAATAATCCTTATTACCTGCTTATCAGCGGTTTTTATTTTGACACAATCAACAAAGAATTGACCATTACATTTGCAAAAGCGGGTTATCTATTAGAAAATGACTCTCCTTCAACGACAACTATCTATTACGCCGCTCCGATTACTCTAAACAACGTAACCGCAAACGGCTCTTCAAAACAGACTACCACGCAGTTGACTCTTGTTTTTGATAACGAGATTACCAGTCTTTCCACTGATGACATAACATTGAGCGGTGTAGACGGAGTGAATAAAGGAATACTCAGGGAAGATGATGAAAATCCGTACACATACATCTTAAATATTACTAACATTACTTCGGACGGAGCTTTAAATGTGTCTGTCTCGAAAAATGGCTATTCCATAAGCGGTTCGCCTAAGACGGCAACTGTCTATTACGCTATCCTTGTTACCCTAAATAGCGTAATAGCCGTTGAGCCTTCATCGCAGACTACTACGCAGTTAAGACTTACCTTTGACAAAGATATTAGCGGACTTACTACCGATGACATTATTTTGAGCGGCATAGCCGGCGTTAGTAAAGGAGCGCTAAGCGGCTCAAATCCGTACACCTTGAATATTAGCGGCTTTACTTCCGGCGGAACTTTGGGTGTTAAAGTAGAAAAAGACGGCTATTCAATAAACGGCTCGCCTAAGACGGCAAATATCTATTACGCCGTTAACCTAAACAGCGTAAGCGCTAACGGCTCTTCAACGCAGATTACCACACAATTGACACTTACATTTGATAAGGCGATTAATGGGCTTTCTGTCAATGACATAACATTGAGCGGTGTGTCAGGCGTGACCAAAGGAACGCTCAGCGGCTCAAACCCGTATACTCTAAATATCAGCAGCTTTACTTCGGGTGGAACATTGAATGTAGCGGTATTGAAAGCTGGTTTTAGCATAAGCGGCTCTCCTGCGACGACAACTATCTATTACCCCGTTACCTTAAACAGTGTAACCGCTAATGGGTCTTCGACAGTGACAACAACGCAGTTGACTCTTACATTTGATAAGGCGATTAATGGGCTTTCTGTCGATGACATAACATTGAGCGGCGTGTCAGACGTGACCAAAGGAACACTCAGCGGCTCTAATCCGTATTACCTGTCTATCAGTGAATTTAATGGGGACTTTCCTTATAGCGGAAGTTTGAGCGTGTCTGTCTCGAAAGATGGCTATTCCATAAATAACTCTCCAAAAACAGTAACTATTTATTACTATACTCCTCCCATTCCTACTACATTAAACAGTGTAAACGCCGACGGATCTTCAATACAGATTACTACGCAGTTGACCATTACATTTGACAAGACGATCATTGGGCTTAACGCCGATGACATCAAATTAAGTGGCATAAACGGCGTTAATAAAGGACTACTAAGTGGCAGTAATCCGTATACCCTGCCGATCAGCGGTTTTACTTCCGGCGGAACTTTGACCATTACAGTAGCAAAAGATGGCTATGCCATAAGTGATTCGTCAAAGACAACGACTATCTATTACCCCGTTACCTTAGACAGCGTAAGCGCCAACGGGTCTTCAACTGTGACAACAACGCAGTTGACTCTTACATTTGATAAGGCGATTAATGGGCTTTCTGTCAATGACATAACATTGAGCGGCGTGTCAGGCGTGACCAAAGGAACGCTCAGCGGCTCAAATCCGTATACTCTAAATATCAGCGGCTTTACTTCGGGCGGAGCTTTGAACGTGGCAGTTTCAAAAGCAAACTATTCCATAAATGGCTCGCCAAAGACGGCGACTATCTATTATGTCGTTAACCTAAATAGCGTAAGTGCCAATGGGTCTTCAATGGTAACAACAACGCAGTTGACTCTTACCTTTGACAAGGCTATTAACGGACTTTCCGCTGATGACATTATTTTAAGCGGTATAGACGGCGTTAGTAAAGGAACGCTCAGCGGCTCAAATCCGTACACTTTGAATGTCAGCGGCTTTACTTCGGGTGGAACTTTGAGCGTGTCCGTCTTGAAAGTGAACTACTCCATAACCGGCTTGCCAAAGACGGCAACTATTTCTTACGCTATTCCTGCTACTCTAAACAGCGTAACAGCCAGCGGGTCTTCAATGGTGACTACTACGCATTTGACTCTTACCTTTGATAAAGAGATTACCGATCTTACTTCCGCTGACATCACGTTGAGCGGCGTATCCAACGTGAGCAAGGGAACATTAAACGGATCAAATCCGTACATCCTGTCTGTCAGCGGCTTTACTTCGGGCGGAACTTTGAGCGTGGCGGTTTCAAAAGCCGGCTATTCCATAAGCGGCACACCAAAGACGGCAACTATCTATTACGCTACCCCTGCTACCTTAATTAGTGTAAGCGCCAACGGCTCTTTAACGCAGACGACCACAAACTTGACTCTTGCTTTTGACCAAGTTATTACAGGGCTTTCCGTCAGTGACATCACTTTGAGCGGAATGTCCGGCGTAACTAAAGGAACGCTTACCCGGTCTGGTAATTCTTACTATTTGAATGTCAGCGGTATTACTTCGGACGGAACTTTGGAAGTGTCTGTTTCTAAATCAGGGTATAACATAAGCGATTCGCCAAAGACAACAATTGTCTATTACGCTATCCCTGTTAATCTAAGCATTGTAACAGCCAACGGCTCTTACAATGAGGCTACCACGCAGTTGACCTTGACATTTAACGCGGCGATTCCAAATCTTACCGTCGATGACATTACTTTGAGCGGCGTGTCTGGTGTGAGCAAAGGAACGCTGAGTGTTTCCGGTTCCGTTTACACTCTGCCTATCAGCGGTTTTACTTCAAACGGGAACTTAAACGTGGCGGTCTTGAAAAATGGCTATTCCATAGGCGGCTCGCCAAAATCTGTAAGTATCTATTACGCTATCCCTGTTACCCTCAACGTAAGCGCTGACGGTTCTTCCACACAGACTACCACGCAGTTGACCTTGACGTTTAGCGCTCCGATTCCCGATCTTATCGCCAATAACATTACTTTGAGCGGTGTGTCTGGCGTTAGCAAAGGAACTCTCATTGGTTCTAATCCGTATATTTTGCCTATCAGCGGCTTTACTTCGGGCGGAACTATGACCATTACAGTAGCGAAAGAGGGCTATGCCATAAGCGGCTCGATGACGGCAACTATCTATTACTTTAAAATGGAAATGATCCAAGTACCTGGTGGAAGTTTCTTGATGGGAAAAGAATTAGGAACTGCCGGAATCGGCGATGTAACTCCGACACACACGGTAACACTAAGCGCTTTTTCCATGAGCAAGTATGAGGTAATGCAGGAACAATACCAAGCGGTAATGGGTAGTAATCCTAGTAATAATACGACATCTGGCAAACGTCCTGTGGAAAGAGTAAGTTGGTATGACGCTTTGGTATTCTGCAATAAATTGAGCATTATTGAAGGATTAACACCCGCATATAGTATATCGGGAAGCACTGCTCCTTCCGCATGGGGAGCAGTGCCTACCTCCAATAATACGACATGGAACGCGGTAGAAATAGTTTCCGGTTCCACCGGTTACCGTTTGCCAACCGAAGCTCAGTGGGAATATGCGGCAAAGGGCGGTAACTCGTTGGGAGCTTACACTTATTCTGGAAGTAATACTCCCGGTAATGTGGCGGCTTGGTCTGGCAATACTACACAAACTAGTACTGTAGGTATTAGTAGTCCTAATGGATTAGGTTTGTACGACATGAGTGGAAATGTAAGTGAATGGTGTTGGGACTGGAGTGGGGACTATACGAGCGCGGCGCAGACTAATCCTGTAGGCGTGTCTTCAGGGACATCTCGCGTGGTTCGTGGCGGAAGCTATACAAGTTCAATAGGTTCTATTGGTGGCACTCAATATAATTATTTGCGTATTGTACAACGAGACGGGATCCAGCCGCACCAAGTTTCTACTGCCGCTGGCATCCGTCTTGCCTTACCCTCCGGCGGGACTACCCCCGTTACTCTAAACAGTGTAACAGCCGACGGATCTTCAACACAGAATACAACTAATTTGACATTGACATTTAGCGGTATGGTTATCGGGCTTACTGCAAATGACATTACTTTAAGCGGAGTATCTAGTGTGAGCAAAGGAACTCTTACTGGTTCCAATCCGTACACTCTGCCTATCAGCGGACTTACGTCTGGCGGGACATTAAACGTGTCAGTCTCGAAAGCTGATTATTCCATAAGCGGCTCACCAAAGACAGTAGCTGTTTATTATTCCATACCTGTTACCTTAAACAGCGTAAGCGCCAACGGCTCTTCAACGCAAACTACTACGCAATTAACTCTTAACTTTGACCAGACTATTGCCGGACTTACCGCCGCAGACATAACATTGAGCGGCGTGTCAGGCGTAAGCAAAGGAGCGTTAAGCGTTTCCGGTTCCACCTATACTTTGCCCATTAACGGTTTTACTTCCAGTGGAAACTTGAACGTTGCAGTAGCGAAAACGGGTTATCTCATAAACGGCTCGCCAAAGACGACAACTATCTATAATATCACTCCCGTTACCTTAAACAGCGTAGAATTCCCCATCTGGAAACTGCCGCCGGAAATTGAAATCATCTCCATGAAAATGTTATAGATTTCCACTATCTTTGGCGAGCCACTATTCGCTTTCGAAACCGATACTGTCAAGTTTCCACCACTGGTAAAACCGCCGATAGGCAAATAATACGGATTAGAACCGCTGATCTTCCCTTTACTCACGTTGTTTATGCCACTCAAAGTGATGTCGGCTGCGGAAAGCCCATAAACCTCATGGTTAAAATTAAGTGTCAACTGCGTGGTTGTCTCCTTTGAAGAACCATTAGCGATTACACTGTTTAGGAT
>NZ_BDHD01000133.1:0-4885 GCF_054786075.1 Treponema sp. R6D11
ATTCAAGACGCAGGAGACCCTGTAGAACTTGCACGCCGCTATAACGATGACGGTGCGGACGAACTCACCTTCCTAGACATAGGTGCGTCATACAAAAGCCGTGCCACATTATTGGACGTTGTTCGCAAAGTAGCCGCCGAAGTTTTTATCCCCTTATGCGTAGGTGGCGGCATCCGTGTAATTGACGACATGCGAGACGCTATGAACTCAGGCGCGGACAAAGTTTCTGTTTGCACTTCCGCCCTAAGCCGCCCTGAACTGTTACGTGAAATGGCAAACGCTTATGGTAGTCAGTGTGTCGTGCTTTCGATAGACGCAAAACGTGTTGAGGGCAACGGAAACTTGCGTTGGCACGCCTATTCCCACGGCGGCAGAACCGACACAGGTATTGACGCAATTGAATGGGCGATTAGGGCAGTTGAACTTGGTGCTGGCGAAATCTTACTCAACTCAATAGACGCTGACGGCACTGGCGGCGGCTACGATTTGGAGCTTAACCGCCGGATACTGAATGCCGTCCCTGTGCCTGTAATCGCCTCGGGCGGAGCCGGGACACTGGATCAGATAGCGGAAGTTTTGCTTAGTACCGCTTCAAAAGAAGCACCGCAGGGACTTTCACCTGAAGAAACGCCGGGAGCGGATGCCGCTCTTGTAGCGTCGCTCTTGCACTTTGGGAAAACCACGATTGGGGAGATTAAAAAGCACGCACAGGCTAAGGGCGTTTGCGTGAGGTGGTAGGGAATGCATCCAGAAGCTAAAGCCAGACTTGTAATCGATAAAAAACTCGCCGAGTCAGGATGGACGCTTCAAGATTATAAAGATGAATTTAATCCCGCCGCTTCTTTGGGCGTGGCGGTACGTGAATTTCCGACAAGTTCCGGTCCTGCGGACTATTTGCTTTTTATTGATAAAAATCCCATCGGCGTAGTGGAAGCCAAAAAATCAGACGAAGGGCAGAATATCACTTCATCGGAGGTTCAAAGCCTTCGTTATGCCAACAGCAGTTTAAAGTGGCAGATACCGGGGCATCCCATCCGTTTTGTGTATGAATCTACCGATATAATTACCCGCTTTACCGATTACGCCGATGAAAATGAACGCTCAAGGGAAGTTTTTTCTTTTCACCGACCAGAAACCTTGTTTGCCCTTTCCAAAGAAAACTCAACCTTACGCAACCGCCTTAAAAAGTTTCCCCCTTTCGACTCAAAAGGTTTCCGTGATTGCCAAACAAAAGCGATCATCAATCTGGAAAAATCATTTGCCGCCAATAAACCAAGAGCGTTGATCCAAATGGCGACCGGAGCGGGCAAGACCTTTACCGCTATTACAAACGTGTACCGTCTGCTGAAACACGGGCGAGCAAAGCGTATTCTTTTTCTGGTGGATACCAAAAACCTGGGTTCACAGGCGGAACAGGAATTTTTGGGTTATATCCCCAATGATGATCATCGTCGTTTTCCCGAACTCTATAATGTCCGCCGGCTCTCCAGTTCTTTTATTCCAGCCGATTGCCATGTATGTATCAGCACCATTCAGAGAATGTACTCGATACTGAAAGGCGAGGACATGGACGAAAGTCTTGAAGAAGTGTCGCCTAACGAAGAAACAATATCAGGCAGTCCTCGTGAAGTTGTGTACAACGAAAAATATCCGCCTGAATTTTTTGATTTTATCGTCATTGATGAGTGCCATCGTTCAATTTACAATATTTGGCAGCAGGTACTCGACTATTTTGACGCTTTTTTAATCGGTCTTACCGCCACCCCCGACAAGCGCACTTTCGGCTTCTTCAACGAAAACGTCGTAAGCGAATATTCCCACGAACAGGCGGTCATTGACAATGTAAACGTAGGCTATGACATTTATCTTATCGAAACCGAGATAAGCAAAAAAGGAGCGTCCATTCCAAAACAATTAGTTGAACGGCGTGAACGCCTGAGTCGTAAAAAACGATGGGAACAGCTTGATGAAGACGTGGTTTATACCAAAAACCAACTGGACAAGGATGTGGTGAATCCAAGCCAGATTAGAAATGTTGTAAAGGCGTTCAGGGACGGCTTGCCAACCATGTTTCCCGGACGGCAAGAAGTTCCCAAAACCATCATCTTCGCAAAAACCGACAGCCACGCCGATGACATTATTAAGATTGTCCGTGAGGAATTTGGGGCAGGCAATAAATTCTGCCGCAAGATCACCTACAGTGTCGATAAAGCCGACAGTGTTTTGTCGGCGTTCAGAAATGACTACGATCCACGTATTGCCGTTACCGTGGATATGATCGCCACAGGCACGGACGTAAAGCCGGTAGAGTGTTTGCTTTTTATGCGAGATGTCCGTTCAAGAAGTTATTTTGAGCAGATGAAGGGCAGGGGAACCAGAACTCTGGACAAGGACAGCCTGAAAAAAGTTACCCCTTCTGCGGCGAATAATAAAACTCATTTTATAATTGTAGATGCGGTAGGCGTTACCAAATCCTTAAAAACCGATTCCCGCCATCTTGAACGCAAGCCCGATGTTTCTTTGAATGAACTGATGATGAGTATCGCCATGAATAGCCGTGATGAAGATGTATTTTTGTCCCTTGCGAGCCGTCTTACACGGCTGGACAAGGAACTTACTCAAGCGGAGCAGGATAAATATGTCGAAACTTCAAGCGGGACAACTCTTCGCATAACGGTACAGCGGCTTCTTGACGCTTTCAATGACGATGTTATTGAAGAACGTGCGAGAAAAGAAAATAATCTTTCTACAGAAGATGATGTTACAGAAGAACAGATACAGGAAACCCAAAAAGTTATGAAGGAAGAAGCCGCAAATCCTTTTTACAATCCAACACTGAGAACCTTTATTGAAAACGCCCGTAAAGCCCATGATCAGATCATTGATACGGTAAACATCGACCATGTGACCGCGTCTACATGGGATTCCCAACACAGCGAAAACGCCCAAAAACTTATCGCCAGATTCAAGGATTTTATTAACGACCACAAAGATGACATTGTCGCCCTTTCCATAATTTACAATCAAAGTTGGAAAAACCGCCCCCTTACTCTGGACATGATAGAAGTACTTTATTCCATTCTGCAAAAACCGCCGTATAGCCTGAATACGCCGTTGCTCTGGCAAGCCTACGAAACCGCCAATCCCGGCAAAGTAAAGGCAAAAAGCCCCGAAGGAATGTTATCCGACATAGTTTCGCTTTTGCGTTTTGAACTTGGAATCGACCGTGACTTGCGTCCGTTTTCCGATATGGTAGACGTTAATTTTCAGAACTGGATTTTCGCCAAAAACGCCGGGAATGTTCACTTTACCCCCGAACAAGTTACATGGTTGCGAATGATAAAGGACTCTATCGCCGCTTCGTTTAGCATTACCCGTGATGACATGGATTTGTCGCCCTTTGATAAAAACGGCGGTTTGGGCAGGTTTTATGAGCTATTTGGGGACGGATGCGAGAAGTTGTTGGATGAGATGAATTTGGCATTGACGGCTTGAGGGGGAAGATTTTTTGCTATTGACGTAATATGATTTATTAGATTAAACTGTTGGATAGGAGGATTTATGAGGGCAGACAGACTTCCTTTGCTCAAACAACTTGCAAGCATAAGAAATTCTCAAGTTATACTATACGCCACCAGTGATAGAAGAGGATTAGAAACAAAAATAGCATCCGATATTCTGTCATTTTTTATCAACCATTTGGATACAATTGGTGATGTAGAAAAAATCTCGCTTGTTTTATATACACGAGGCGGAGAAACATTAGCAGCATGGAGTTTGGTAAATCTTATTCGTAATTTTTGTAAAGATTTTGAAGTCATTGTACCATTTCACTGTCATAGTGCAGGAACATTAATCTGTTTAGGTGCGGATAGAATAGTAATGACAAAACAGGCAACTTTAGGTCCTATTGATCCTAGTGTAAACAGTATGTTGAATCCGCAAGTTATTATAAACAATCAACAAGTAAGAGTCCCTGTTAATGTCGAATTTATTAATGGATATATTGAAATGGCAAAAAATGATTTGAAAATACGAAATAACTCTGCGTTGGCAAATATTTTAAATAATTTATCAAATAAAGTACATCCATTATCATTAGGTGAAGTGCATAGAATTAAAGCCCAAATACAAATGCTTGCAAGAAAACTGTTAAAATTTCAAAAAATTTCACGAAGTAAACAAAAAGAAATAATTAATTTTCTTTGCAAAGAATCAGGAAGCCATGATTATACTATTTATCGTAGAGAAGCAAAAGAGGAATTAGGACTAAATATTGAAAAACCAGATAATCCATTATATAATATTATAAAAAGTATATATGATGATATAAAAACTGAAATGGAATTAGATAATCCATTTGACCCACAATTAATACTTGCGAAAAATAATAGTGTTAACTATTCTTTTCACAGAGCAATAATTGAAACTATTGATGGTGGTTCTGATGTTTTTATAAGTGAAGGTGTTTTAAACAAGCAAGTAATTTCTCAACCTGTTTTGGGTCCCAATCAAATGCCAATACAAATGAATCAAGTAATTGTGCAAGATGACCGATTATATGAAGGATGGAGGCATTTTGTATGAATAATGCATATTTGGACAATTCTGGTTTATTACCAAATTATTTAAATAATTCTTCATCGGACAGTAAATATTCTTTAAAAGATAATACATCTGTAGAATTTAATCAATTTTCTATAATGAAAAATAATTGTTTAATATATTTTGATAATACTGTTCAAGTGAAAGATGAAAAAAAGAATAAAAATGTATCTTGACATTATGGATATCGCTTTATATTTTTTTACCACAAACCACACGAACCAATACGAATGGGAGAAGATTTTTATCAACGAATGGGACGAATGAATACGAATAATAT
>NZ_BDHD01000134.1:0-4819 GCF_054786075.1 Treponema sp. R6D11
TTCTTTAATGTGTCTTTTATTTTGGTTAATAAAATTGATTTTTCACAAGGTTTGTCAATATAATCAAATGCTCCAAGTTCATAAGCTTTTTCTTTTGCGCTCTCTTCTTCCAATGACGTATAAAACATTATAGGAGTGAATTCTAAAGCTGCAATGTCGTGGATTCTGTCGAATACTATCCAGCCGTCCATCTCCGGCATTAGAATATCAAGCAGTATTAAATCGGGAATGCTTCCTTTTTTACTTAAGAATTCTAAGGCTTCTTTTCCCGACTTCACCATAAAAACTTCAAATTCATCCATTAGCGCCATTTTAGTGATTTTAAGATGTAACTCATCGTCATCAACTAAAAGTATAGTTTTACGAGAATTAACGTTGTTTGTCACAATAATCCTCCGGTTATAAAAACATATAACATATATATGAATACAGTATTTATTATAATTTGTCAATAGTTTTTTTAGAAATATCCAAAATTTTCTGAACGTCGCACGCCAAAGAAGCGAAAGCGTCCGGAGTAATTGACTGCGGTCCATCGCATAAAGCATGGGCGGGGTCGTTGTGTACCTCGATGATTAATCCGTCCGCGCCTGCCGCCGCTGAAGCCATAGAAAGCGGATACACAAGAGCCGCGTCTCCGGCGGCGTGGCTTGGGTCGATGATGACAGGCAGATGAGTTAGCCGTTTAAGCATTGGTATTGCTGATATATCAAGGGTGTTGCGTGTCGCAGTTTCAAAAGTTCTGATACCTCGTTCGCATAAAATTATATGCTCGTTTCCGCCCGACATGATATATTCCGCGCTCATTAAAAGTTCTTCAAGAGTATTGGCAAGCCCACGCTTTAACAAAATTGGTTTGTTAATAGTTCCCAATTCTTTTAAAAGTTCAAAGTTCTGCATATTGCGCGCGCCAACTTGAATTACGTCGATTTTCTCGAACATGGGCAGATGGTTAGCGTTCATTATTTCGCTGACAATCGGCATACCAGTTTGTTCTTTTGCTTGCAGTAAAAATTCGATGCCTTCGTCGCGAAGTCCCTGAAACGAATAGGGAGAAGTACGGGGCTTAAACGCTCCGCCTCGCAGAAGGTTCGCTCCCGCCTGTTTTACCTGTTTGGCAATTCCGCATATTTGTTCGTATGATTCTACGGAGCAGGGACCTGCGATAAACTGAAAATGTCCGCCGCCGATTTTGTATCCGCCCATATCCACAACGGTATCGTCCGTATGAAACTTGCGGTTGGCTTTTTTGTACGGCTCGCTGATTCGTTGCACGCGCTCTACAATGTCCATGCCGCCGACAAGCTCTGAGTTAAGGCTGTGGGTATCGCCAATCAACCCAAGTACGGTTTGAAACATACCTCGGTTTACGTTGACGTGTAGCCCCTGATTTTCCAGCCACGAGATAAGGTTTTCTACGCTCTTTTCGTTTGCGTCTTTTTTAATAATAACAATCATAATAACCCTTCATAATTTTATAGTTTATTATATCCAAGATGTAAAAAATAATCATTCCCATTCTATCGTAGCCGGAGGTTTTGACGTAATATCATAAACAATTCGGCTTGCTGACGGTATTTCGCTCGTGATCCTCGATGAAATACGGCTTAGTACCTTGTGGGGCAGGGGAGCGTACTCGCACGTCATAAAATCGTCGGTTTTTACGGCTCTTACGGCTATAACATAGTCGTAAGTTCTGTCGTCTCCTTTAACGCCAACCGAGTGTGTATTGGTAAGGACGCAAAAATATTGATCCGGTCTGCGTTTCATTTTGTCCAATTCTTCACGTAGGATAGCGTCGGCTTTTCGTAAAACATTAAGCTTTTCTTCTGTAATTTCGCCCATGACGCGAATTGCAAGCCCCGGTCCCGGAAACGGTTGGCGGTTAACAAGCGATGAAGGCAAGTCCAATTTTTTACCAAGCACTCTAACCTCGTCCTTAAAAAGACCTGACAGCGGTTCTACAACGGCGGTAAAGTTGAGTCCTTCTGGCAACCCGCCAACATTGTGATGGCTCTTGATAACAGCGCCGTGCTTTCCGCCTGATTCTACAACATCGGGGTAAATTGTTCCCTGAGCCAAAAATGGAATGTCGCCTAACTTTTTGGATTCGTCTTCAAACACACGGATAAATTCTTCGCCAATTATTTTACGTTTTGCCTCTGGCTCTGATATGCCCTTTAATTTTGAAAGGAAGCGTTCTTTTGCGTTAACGCGAATAAAGCGAAGTTTTCTTTTGGAAAAGACTTTTTCTATCTCGTCGCCTTCGTTTAATCGCATAAGACCGTGATCTACAAAAATACAGGTTAGCTGTCCGGGTATTGCCTTGGATAAAAGACTCGCACATACGGAAGAATCTACGCCGCCGGATAGAGCGAGTAAAACTTTTTTATCGCCAACTTTTTTGCGGACTTGTTTTACCTGAGTATCAATATAATCGTCCAATTTGTAATCGCCTTTAGCGCCGCATATATCAAATAAAAATTTGCTGATAATTTTTTTCCCGCCCTTTGTGTGTTTTGTCTCAGGGTGGAATTGCGTATTGTAAAGTTTTTTCGCCGAATTTTCGCAGGCGGCAATGCAAGAAGAAGTTTTTGCCGTTGCATGGAAACCTTCCGGCAGGCTAGTAACGGAATCTCTGTGGCTCATAAGGGCAGTAAACGAGCCTTTTATGCCGCTTAAAAGTTTTGACTTCTTTACAGGCGTTACCGAAACACGTCCGTATTCTCCCACATCGCCCGGTTCAACTTTGCCGCTCATAGTATAACACATTAAGTGCATTCCATAACAAATGCCCAGAATAGGAATCCCCAACGAAAAAATTTTAGGATCGCATTTTGGGGAGTTAGGCAAATATACGCTGTTAGGTCCGCCCGTTAAAATAATGCCGATAGGGTTTAATTTTTTTATCTCGTCAATTGTTATATTGCCGGGTTTTATCTCGGAATAAACCGACAGTTTCCTGACAGAACCTGCGATAAGCTCTTTATATTGACCGCCAAAATCCAGCACAAGTACAAGCTCGCTCATATATAAACCCCTGATTTTACTATATCACCTGTAAAAAACAATGTTAAGGGGATAAAAAAGGACGAACCCTGCGGTTCGTCCTTTTAATGAGCGCGACTATTTGCCGCCGACTTTGCTAAGGTCTTGAATTGGTTGTGCTGTAAACAATAGCGAAAGTAGTACCTGTGCTGTTGTTGCTATATGGAACCACCTTCAGTTTTACAGTGCCTGTTGAATTGGATGTGAAAGACCGTGGGGTTGACCATGCAGAATCTACATTTGTAAAGTTAGAAACAGAGGTGTTGTCGTTGTAATACGCACTAACCATAATATCTAATGTTTTGGTGTTATTGCCGGCGTTGAAAGGACTTTCATTCCACCAAATATAGTATGTAGTTCCTGATGTAACAGAGAATGAGTACCAAGCTTGTAGATTAGGAGACTCTGAAGTAATGTTGCCGTCAGACCAAATGCCTGCCGTTAGCGGGATCGGGTTTGTTGAATTGCTGATAGTAGGAGGTATTTTCCATACGGCGTACAATGTAACATTGTTGTAAACAGTGTAAGAAGCGCCTGGGTTGTAATTTGTTCCAATTCCTGATGCATAGGTATTCCAACAGACGAAAGTATAACCGCTTTTGGAAAATCCGCTTCCGTTTGGCAGTGTTATGGCTTGACCTAAATTTCCCTTCCTTGGAGAGGGAGTGGTTCCTGTTCCGCCGTTGATGTTAAAAGTAATAGTGTAAGCGCCGCTACCAATGGGCTGGTCTGAGTCTCCTTCGCTACTTGAACTGCTGCTACCGCCACTACTTCCATCTCCACCGAGTTGGTCCAACATTCCCGGATCTATAAAGGAACCGCTACACGCGGTCGCAATCAGCAGAACAGCAGTTGTCAATATGAAAAATAATTTTCTCATGTTCATATTTCCTCCATTTATGCCGCGTTAACGGCTGTTTTTTTAGAACGCAATCCCAATGCGCAGTCCGCCATTCCAACCAAGAGGGGTCGGAGGGGCGGGAAAAGCGGCAGGTAAACTAACGTCTATGTCTCCGCTGCCGAAGATGTCGCCAATGTCGAAACTAGGGCTTACGCCTCCGCTTGATTTTGACAGGACATAAGACAAAGAAGGCTCCAGATAAATTTTCTTGGAAGTTATCAATTTATAGCCTATCTTGAGCGAAGTGGTTAAACCGACAAAGCCGCCATTTTCAGGTTTTGTTTTTCCGTCTATCGATAATGAGTTAAATCCCACTGTTGTACCAACAAAGAATTTATCAAAGTTAGCTGAAGGATAATAACGTCCTTCGGCGGAAAGACCAAAATATATACCGTCTATTTTGTCACATTTCATAAAATAAAGATCCAGGTCGGCGCCAATGCTGAAGTGTGGAACCAAAAGCCTTTCATAAGCGGCTGAAACTATAAAAACCGAAAATTTACTGTCAGTATCGGTAGCGATGAATCCTTTTAACAGTTGGAACATATCCAACCCAATAACGTTTTTAACCTCTTTTGAACCTTCCGCGGGTTTAGCGGGAGCAGGCGTCGCGGGTTTTGCTGGTTGAGCGGGCGCCGGAGCTGGTTTTGCCGGTTGAGCAGGCGCCGGAGTCGCAGGTTTTTGTTGTTGAGCAAAAACCGAGCCCATAATTACGCAAGCTAATACTACGATGCACAAAATTTTTTTCATTTTTATCCTCCTAAAGATGTACAATTTTAGAATGGTCTAAAACTGTGGTAAAAATACAAAAGACCCATACGGGTATTTTTTTTACGAAAGAAAAAGATAAGCTTTGATGTGTGAAAAATG
>NZ_BDHD01000135.1:0-4773 GCF_054786075.1 Treponema sp. R6D11
TAGCGCAAGTTCAAGACAGGTTTGGAAAATTCTTTACTGATTACAGTCTTGTAGGGAAGCATATAACCAACGCGTTGGGCAAATACGACGATTCCGCAAAAAACGCCGAAAAATTAAATGATCAAATGGGAAGACTCACGGGGCAAAAGACGGAACTTATTGAAGGATAGCTGACAAACTGCCAATCATATAAAGAGGTATGGAATACAATTCGTCTATAACGCCGTAATTCTTTAGCGAGGCGCGAATGGCGCAAGCGGGAGCATATTCATTTCTGTACACATTTAAACTTTCAGATTTGACATTTTTGCCAGACTTAACTTCTATCGGAATAATTTTATCATTGTACTGCACGACAAATTCAATTTCGGCGGTATTTTTTTCTGCCGCCCAGTAGTAAATTGGCAATTTATTATTAGTCGCGACAAGTTCCTGCAAAACAAATTGTTCCGCAAGCCCTCCCTTGTAGTGCGAAAAAGTTCTATCATTGTCGCCAATGTAGAGCTTAATATCAAGTCCGGCTCGCGCGGAAAGAAGTCCTACGTCATTCATATAAAGTTTAAAGATAGCAGGCTCTTTATATCCTATCAACGGCATATTAGGCAAACTTACCCGATACAGTTTATAGATTAGATTAGTATTTGTAAGCCAATTAAGAGCCGCCTCATAATCGCGCCCACGTGAACCTTCTTTCATGCCTGAATACAGAAAGCGTTTATTTTCCCTGCCAAGTTGGGTAGGAACTGAATCCCAAATATCCCGCGTCCGAGCGATAAATGACGACGGAATATGTTTAGCAAAATCGGCATAGTAAGAATCAAGAATCATTCTTTGCACATCACGCACTTCGCCAAAATCGCGCGTTTCGCAATATTTTTTTACAGCCCCTGGCATTCCACCGGTATAGAAATACTGCTTTAACAGCCCCGTGAGCGCGTCATGGAATGTGAAAATTGCCTGAAAATCTGGAGTTTTAAGAATTTGCACATAACGTGGCTCTACCGCTTCCAAAAACTCATAAAACGACATAGGATACATTGTTATCATGTCAACTTTGCCTACTGGAAAGCCCGTCCCCTCAAGCGTCATCACTCCAAGCAGACTGCCAGCGGCAATAATTTGATACTCAGGCGCGTTCTCGTTAAAATATTTTAGCGATGTAAGCACGCGCGGACATTCCTGAACTTCGTCAAAAATGATAAGGGTATCGGGCGTAATTTTTATACCGCTGGCTACAGAAAGCTCATGAATAATACGCGGAACGCTGAAATCTTTTTCAAAAATACTTTTAAAAATATTGTCCGAATCAAAAGTGATATAGGCGGCAGAATCATAATTTTTTGCGCCAAATTCCTTCATAAGCCATGTTTTGCCAACCTGTCTTGCCCCAAAAACAATCAGCGGTTTACGGTCTTTTGAGTTTTTCCAATTTACTAGCTTTTCAATTACAGAACGATACACTTTTACCTCTTTTTTAGGTTGTTTATCTAAATTATAGCGTAATAATGATATTTGTCAAGAAAAAGGTGTGTAATTTGCACAAAATTCTATGGAATTTGGTGTTGAATTTACACGTTTTTCCGAATTAGGGATATTTCCTTATTTTTTATGGATAATAGTCGGCATTTCTACATTGAAGCTTTTAAGTACGCAGGTTTTACCTTCGTCAAAAAGACCTTTTTTAATTGCGGAAGCGCGGATTTTTTCTTCGGTTTCTTGGGTAGTTATAATGTCGCAGAGTTGGCGGGATTTTGATTCCATCGCTTTTTCATGGGTAACTTTGTAAGAGCGCATTTCAACATGATTAAAAGTCGCGCCACGCGCTCCGCTTTCTATCGCCTCTTTACGGAATAATTCAATTTCCGCTTCATCGCCGATAAAGAAAAGTCCTCTGGTATTAATCGACTTTCCTTCGCCGCTCTTGTGTTCATGTCTGCGAGATCCAAAGCGACGCCAATCGTTTGAACCGCGAACTTCGTCTAATGCGGCGATGATTTGTTCCATAGTTGCGGCATGAACGCGCTCTCCGTGCCGTATCCGCAGGTTTACCACAGGCGCGTGAACAAAGCACCGATACAAAAAGCCGTTGCCGGGAACGTCAAGACTGGCGCGCGGAATTATGCTTTTTTCCACCAAGTCGGCATCGGAACGTGAAACAAGAAACCAGATGATTTCTTTTTCTATCGGAATGGTTATCCTCATAAGCCCTAATCTGTCCCTTAAACCGGCTCCTGTTCCGAAAAAAACAACAGGTACGCCGATACCAAGTTCCAATATCACCTGAGCCAACGCGTCGCCTGATCCTCTGGAAACAGTACAAGCGATAAGCGCGTGTTCCTCAGGAGAAAGTTTCTCTTTTTTTTCGCAAAGATTATCAAGTTTTTCCATGTCAAAAGAAAGAGGCGTTCCTCTTAAAATGTTTATATGCTGTGAAAAAATACTGCCGCGTCCGCCCATTCCAAGATCAGTCGCCTCGATAATACGGCTCATAACGCTCTCTTCATACATCGCGGGAACATACATTCTGTAAATCAGCGCGCGGCTTTCATCAAGTTCAGTAACGGGACGCAATCCAAAAAAACCGCGTTTGTCCTGCATAAATGTTTGTTTTGCGCGCTGGACAAAAACTTCGGGAAGCGCAAGCTCAGTAAGCGCCTGATCCAAGGCGGGAACTATATTCATGTCGGCAATACAGATAATACAAGAAGCGGAAATTTCCATAATTCTCCCTACATATTTTTTAACACACGTTTAGATTTTGCTTTATCAATAATACCCGATATAAGAATTACGATAATCGGAAAAACGCTCGCCGTCGCAACAATTCCAAAAGCGCCGTCCGCGCGTAACGAATCGTTTCCAAGTCCAAGCCCCGTAGTTATAATGATTGGAACTGTGATTGGACCTGTTGCAATACCGGCGACATCCCACGCTATCGAAGAAAAATCTTCCGGCGCGAATACTGTCAGTATCAGAGCAATAGCGTAACAAGGAGCCAGAATCCACGAAAGATGTATGCCCCCGACAGGCAACATATTACTGAACAACACACGCGCAAAACCAATCACCATACCGCCGCCTACTCCCATAGCCGCAATCATTATCAATTTAGATCGCTTAAAAGTGCCTGTTGTCATTTCTTCTACCGTAACAGCAGTAACGGCAAGACCCGGTTCCGCAAAGATAGCGAAAAATCCAAGAAAAAAAACAATGACAAGTATTACAATGTATGCGCCAATTATTCCAAACTTTGATGACATTGCGTCTTTAATGGGAATATGGGTATAACTGTCGCCGTTAAGCCGCTGAGGAACAAATTTTTCAAGAGTTGGTTTATTATTCCAAATAACCCAGATATAAGTTTCCGCTCCGTTTTCTCCCGGTACTGTAATGAGCGAATTTTCACTGATGCCGTGCACTGTTACGGTTTTATTTTCATAGAGCGTTTCCGTGTAAGCCTGTTTAAGAGAGTTTCCAGCTTGAGAACTTAAAACTGTAATGCCGCCTGTCATTCCCAAGTTAAGCGCAAACATTCCCAAAGAGGCGAATAATATTCCAAGCGCGACAATATCGGCGTTAAAGATTCTGTCACGGGCGATTAAACCAATGGCGACAATTAATGCTAACGCAAGGGGCAGTACCGAAAGAAGCGCGGATTTGGCATATCTAAAGAAAGCTTCAGGGGCAAACACCGACGTCCCTTCAATCTTCTGATTTTCACCTAACTGCCGCTGCGGAAAACAAATAGCGAAGTCTTCTGCTGAAAGATCTCCAGAGAAAACCGCATTTTCCGCCATTTTGTAAAGTTCTTCGCTGTTACCCGCAACATAGACAGCCTTTGCCCTCTGTTGCGGTTCCGTAGAAAAGAAAGACAGCGTGTCGCCGGGCGACGGAACTTTGGGACCGAGCAAAGCGGCAAGAAAAAGAACGCTTGCAACAGGCAGGGCGGACGCGAGCGTTACAAGCCCAAGCCCCGAAGCATTGGAACTTTTGCCGCCTATTTTCGCCACGCCCAAACCAAGGGCGAGGATAATCGGCACTGTAACCGCTCCCGTCGCCGCTCCTCCGGTATCCCATGCAAGATTTACAAGCGGACGCAAAATCGGGTTTTCATCAAATATGCAGCTAACGGCGACAATAGTAGGAATAATGATAAATACAGGCGGCTTAAAAGCCCAGCCGAACATGAAGCGGTAAACGCCAAGCACCACGGAAAGCCCCACCCCGATAGCGATGGCGGCGACAAGCCATGTTGTGCCTCTGTTTAAAAGAAGGTACAAAAGCGGAGCGTCCCATGCCGGAATAACGCTACCCTGCTGTTGCAACACAGCGACGGCAGGTTCCGCCAAAGTAGCCGTAATTCCCACGATAATTGAGAAAACTGTAACACCCACCGCCCCAATTTTTGACGGCAGTCTCATTCCGCACTGCTCTCCGAGGGGCATAATCCCCAAAAAAAGCCCTTCAAGGAAAAAAGACAGTCCCAAAATCGCCGCACCTACGCAGATAACTACAGAAAGCGCGTTTTTAAGAGGAGTTCCTAACACAAAATATTGAACAGCCGCCAGAAAGACGCTTACCATCAACACCGCCTTGAACTGCGGCTTTATTTTGCCAAGCGCGTAAATTTTTATTAAAGAAAACGATTCCTTAAAAGACAAGGTTATCTTTTTTTTCCGTTGGGGAAACAGGTTATCTGTCAATTTCTTAAAAAAGTTCACGTTATATGTATATAGTGAAGTTTTTTGATATTTTTTACAAGTAGGGCTCTTA
>NZ_BDHD01000136.1:0-4767 GCF_054786075.1 Treponema sp. R6D11
GCTCTTCCGTTATGTCGCGTATCATGGAGTTAAGGGCGAGGATGTTTTTGCGTAATGCTTTTAGGTTTGGAACCAGCGATTCGCCCAGACGCTCTTCCGGCATGTCGGGCGACAGGCGGAATACCCCCTGTTCGCCGCAAAGTTCAAGGGCGCTATTGTCCAGATCTTCCGCAGAGTCGCGTATTTTGTCCGCCTGCGCGGACATATCTTTCAAATGTTTGCTTCCGGGCGGCAGATGGGCGCACAATCTTACCAAAAGCCCGCCCTTGCTTTTTTTCTTTTTATGTATGAGCCTTCCCAACTGGCGGAAAATTCCAGTGCGAGCGAACTCAGAAGAAAAGAACGATGTCGCCGCGTTTTCCATCGTGTGCGCCTCGTCAATCACAAGCCTGTTAAACGGCGGGAGGACGACGGCGTTTTCATAACCCGCGCCCTGGTAACGCGCAGCCAAGTCCGCGAAGAGCAGGTGATGGTTTACCACGATAATGTGCGCCTTATCAGCTTCTTTACGCAGGGTGAAAATAAAACAGTTCTCGCGCCAAGGGCAGTGTATACCGAGGCACAAGTCCGATTCGGAGCAGACCGCGCCCCATACTGTTTCCGCGGGCTGAAAAGAAAGATCGCTTCGCGTTCCCGTCTTTGTGTTATGCGCCCATTCGTTTATTCGTCTTAATTCATCAAACTCATCGTCATCATTAATAATCAGAGGGGGTTCGCGTAACGCCTCGTCAAGGCGGCGCATGCAAAGGTAATTGCCCCTTCCTTTCATTATTACAGCCTTAATTTTCGCGTCCCCCATCGCACTCGCGACAAGAGGGATGTCTTTTTCATATAATTGCTGTTGCAACGTGATGGTGGCGGTGGAGATTACCACTTTTTCCTTGTTTTCAAGGGCGAAGTGAACCGCCGGTAAAAGATAGGCGAACGATTTTCCCACGCCCGTTCCCGCCTCCGCCATGACATGGGCGTCATCGTTAAACGCGCTTATTATCAGTTCAAGAAGGTCAAGTTGGGATTTGCGCGGTTCGTAGGACGACAGCCGTTTTGCCACGTATCCGCCTTCTTGAAGGGCGGCTATTATCCGTTCTGGATCGAGCTTTTTCATGCGCCCCTGTTAATTTAACGCCAAAAGCGCCATTACTTTCGCGTCCCCAAGGATGTTTTCCAAAAGGGCGTACTCGTTCGGCTGGTGGAGGGTTTCGTCCGTCTTTGTCCAGACGGCGCAGTCAATCCCTATGTTGCGAAGGTACGCCGCCATTGTGCCGCCGCCGATACCGACCGGATGCGGCGTAACGGAATAGACTTCTTTTACTGCGGCGCCAAGTTTTTTTACGATAGGCGCGTCGGCGGCGGTGGGAACCGACTTGGTAATCTGCACCGGGCTGTGTTCGATTGTTACGCCGTACTTTGCCTCTACTTCCGCCTTTATGCGCTCAATTTCAGCTAACACCAAATCAGGCGGATAACGGGGAAGGACGCGCATATCGACGTAAAACACGTCTTCTCCTGGAATGGTGTTTACGTTAGGCACGTTTGCCTCTTTTTTTGTAGGTTGAAAAGTGGAGAAGTCGGGATCAAATAACGGGTCGTGATCGCTAAACTTGGCGGAAAGGCCGGTATGAAGGCGAAGTGCGAGGTCAGAACCGGCGATAAAGGCGTTATTTCCTAAATCTGGCCTTGAGCCGTGCGCCTGTTTGCCCCTTGTGGTAAAGCGCATCCACATAATGTTTTTTTCCGCGACTTCAATATATTCGCCTTTTTTGTCTCCGCCGTCTGGAATCAGAACCATGTCGTCTTTTTTGAACAAATGCGCGTGGTTGTTTATCAACCAAACGATGCCGAAGGCGGAGCCGACTTCCTCGTCGGCGGCAAACAGCAGTTTAACCGTAAGGTCTGGCTTTATCCCCTGCTTTGTAAAACTTAACGCCGCGAGTACGGACGCTGTGATTCCCTGCTGGTTGTCTTCCACCCCGCGCCCGACAAGCCGCGCCCCGGGTGGATCGTCTTTGCGTATGACGGTCCACGGATCGGTTTCCCAAAGTTTTTCCTCTCCGGGAGGCACAACGTCCAGATGGCTTAAAATCCAAAGACGCTTTTCGCTGTTTCCGGCAATTGTCGCTATCAAATTGGGGCGTATTCCGCCTTTCGCGTTTTTGTCGGGCGCGTCGAAGCGTTCAAGGTTAGTAATGCCCTGTTCTTTCAGCCATTTTTCAAGGAAGAGGCACTTGTCCAATTCCCCCTCGCCGCCCGATTCAGGCGAAATAGCGGGGTGTTTTGTAAGCCCAGTTTCAAGCTCTTCCGCCAAAGGAGCCGAGCCGTCTATCCATGACAGTAATTTTTCTTTCATTTGTTGTACGCTTCCCAGTTTGTTTTAAGTATTGTTTCGATGTCGGAGTAACGTGCTTTCCAGCCGAGAATTTCAAACGCGAGAGAAGATGAATCATAAAGCTTGGCCGTGTCGCCCTGCCTCCTCGCCGCTATTTTCGCGGGTATCGGTTTGCCAGTAATTTTCCGCGCCGCTTCTAAAACTTCCGTTACCGAATAGCCTTTTTCGCTTCCAAGGTTTACGGTAAGGCTCTTGTTGTTCTTGCCGATGTAGTCTAACGCGAGGACGTGGCCCGCGGCGAGGTCGCTTACATGCACATAACCGCGGATGCAGGTTCCGTCCGGCGTGTCGTAATCGTTCCCGAAAATTTGCATTTCTTTTCTGATTCCGCAGGCGGTTTCCATGATGACGGGAATTAAATTGGCGGGGTTTTGCTCCAGGCCCTTTATGCGTCCTTTTATGTCGTAACCAGCGGCATTAAAATAGCGCAAGCAGGAGTAATTTATCCCTTTAAGTTTTTCGTACCAGCCCAAAAAACGCTCAATTTCCAGCTTTGTAAAACCGTAGTAGTTCTCGGGCAGGGTAGGGTGCTTTTCGTCGATAGGCAGATATTGCGGGTTTCCGTAAACGGCGGCGGTGGAAGAGAAGACAATATTTTTAATTCCCGCCTCGCTCGCCGCGTTCAGTATGTTTATGGTCCCCGATATGTTGTTATGCGAATATTTTTCCGGGTTTAACATCGATTCGCCCGCCGCCTTGAACGCCGCAAGGTGAATGAGCGCGTTAAAGCCGCCTGATTTCATGGTTTCAAGAAGGAGGGGGAAGTCGTGAATGTCCCCGTGAACAAATTCCGCTTGGGGAAAAAGGTTTTCGCGTAGTCCGCTAGAAAGGTTGTCATATACGGTACATTTATGCCCGTTGTCGAGAAATTCCCTTGTTACGTGGCTTCCGATATAGCCCGCGCCGCCTATTACCAAAATGTTCATTTTTATACGTTTATATTGTATTAAGACGGAATTATTGCGTCAAGGCGGAAGCAGCCTGTTCCCATTCGGCGGTCTTGGCTTCTATTTCCGCCGTACAAGCGTCTAATTTGCTTTTAACTTCCTTCGTCCGTTGCCCGTCCGTGTATACTTCGGGCATGGAAAGTTCCGCCTCAAGCGCGGACTTGGTCTTTTCCAATTCTTCCAGCGCTTTTAACAGTTCAGCCTCTCGCTTTTCAAGTTTTCGTACGGCCGCCTGTTTCTGTTTTTCGGCGGCGCGTTTTTCAGCGAAAGTCGCTTGCGGTTCAGCCGCATTTTGCGCCGCTGTTTGCGAGCGTGCGGTATTTGCCGCAGTTTTTTGCGCCGCTTTTGACGACGCGCCGTCTGATTCTTCGCCCATTCTGTCCAGATAATACGCGTAATTGCCGTAGAAAAGACGGGCGCGGGGGGGATTTCCAGAGGCGAGTTCCAAGGTTTTTGTGGAAAGCGCTTCCATAAAAGAGCGGTCGTGCGATACAAAGATGATAGTTCCGCCGAAATTGGTAAGGGCGTCCAGAAGTATGTCCTTCGAGTTTAAGTCGAGGTGGTTTGTGGGCTCGTCTAAGATTAAAAGGTTAAGCGGTTTTAAAAGCATTTTAAGAAGCGCGAGTCTGCTTCGTTCCCCTCCGCTTAAAACGGAAATGCTTTTGTAAACGTCGTCCCCCCTGAACAAAAACGCGCCAAGCATGTCGCGTAACTTTGGGATAAGCGCCGTCGGAGCGCCCGCTTCCATAAAATCTAAAACCTGGGTGTTTTGGGCGTCTTTAACGCCGGAAGCAAGCGCACTAGGCTCTTCCGCCTCCGTCTGGGAAAAATAACCGGCGCAAATGCCCGATCCGTATTTTACCGCCCCTTCAAAGTCTTTATCCTGCCCCGCGATGATTCTTAACAGCGTGCTTTTGCCCGCCCCGTTTGGGCCCGCGACGACGAGCCTTTCCCCCGCCTCAAGGGTAAGTTCTACGCCGGAAAGAACCTTGTGTTCGGCGTAACTTTTTCCGACGCCTTCAAGAGTAAGAGCGATATTTCCAGAGTGGGGCGGAGGCGGAAAAGTGATATTTATCTTTTTTAACGATTCGGGTATTTCAATTCGTTCCATTTTATCAAGGCGTTTGATTAATTCCTGAGCGAAAGCCGCCTTGCTCGCCTTGTAGCGGAAACGGCGGATAAGCGCTTCGGTCTTGACGATTTCTTCCTGCTGTTCCTCATAGCGTTTAACAAGGGAGGCAAGTTCCGTCTTTCGTACTTTTTCGTAAGAAGTGTAATTTCCTGCGTAGCGTTTAAGGTTTCCCTGAAAAAGTTCGTACACTTCGTTAACGGACACGTCAAGAAAATACCTATCGTGCGAAACCAAAAGATAACCGCCACTAAAATTTTCAAGCCACTTTTCAAGCCAAGTCCTCGCCTCGATGTCAAGGTAAT
>NZ_BDHD01000137.1:0-4702 GCF_054786075.1 Treponema sp. R6D11
ATGGCGACAGAAATAATAGAAAATGTTATTTTTTTAACAATTAATATGCGTGTCGGCGATAATTGGTATTCTACCTTTTTTGACGAAATAAACGGTAAACTTATCAATTGGGAAACCCAGCGCATTTTTAAAAGGGCTTTTAATACTATTATGAATTATTTCGATAAAAACAATTCATCTTCTGACGATACGGACGATGAATAATGTTAATAAGAGCGGATAATGTGCGCTTATGTTAAATTGAAAGAAGTTGTCCAACTCTATTCCCCAGCCGTAAACCCAATTCTTTTAGCCTTCGGCGGCTTTGCAATAAGGTTATTCAAGGCAACGATTATTTCATTCACTCTTTTGTCGTTTTTTTCCATGTAAAGCATAAGCAACTTGCGGAGTTCCGCCATTTGTTCATCATTGTCTGATTTATCATGTACAGGGTTTGCAATGTAACGCCGCATTTCAATGAAAGCCTTGACAACCGCTATATTAATTTTTGTAGCAATCTTGCTGTTCAAGACGGAAGACAGCATTATTACGCCATGCTCCGTAAAGGCAAATGGCAACTTCCGTCTACCGCCCCAACTTGAAGTCGCAATTTGCGACTTCAAGTTTGAGGTCGCAAATTGCGACCTCAAGAACTCATATTCTTCTTCTGTCAACTGAAACATGAAATCAAGCGGGAAACGCTTAATATTATGTTTTACAGCTTGACAATTATTAAAAAATATATATAATTATACATATAATACTATATATTATTATATGGAGAAAAATATGTTGGTAGAAACAAAACAAATGGTGCCCATTACTCGGCTTCAAAAGGAACTTACTCAGACGGTTCGTAAATTATCAGATTCGGGAAAAGCCGTATATATTTTAAAAAATAATAATATGGAGGCGGTATTACTTTCATATCAGGAATATGAGCATTTAAAAATGCTGGAAGAAATAGTTGAACAATATGAAATAAAAAAAATGATAGAAACCCGCATGGAAAAATACAATCCAAAAAAAAATGTCTCATGGGATAAAATTAAGGAAAAAATATAAACCGTGGAAATAAAATTAATTCCAGAAGCCGAAAAAGATTATAAATCTCTTGATGGAAGCATAAAAAAACTGGTTAATGAAAAAATTGACGATTTAAAAAACAATGCATATCTAGGCGAAGAATTAGGAAATAAAAACAATATAGACTTGTCAGGATTTTACAAAATATATGTTGCGAATAAGAAATACAGAATTGTTTACAGAATAGTAAAAGATGAAATAGAAATAATTGAAATATGGGGCATAGGAAAAAGGGACAAGCTTGAAGTATATAAAAATGTCGGAAAAAGAATAAAAAAGAGGAAGTGAGAATATCCCCAGCCACACACCCTTAACCTTTTAGCCTTCGGCGGCATGGCATTATAACGCCATGCTCCGTAAAGGCAAATGGCAACTTCCGTCTCCCACCCCAACTTGAGGTCGCAAATTGCGACCTCAAGTTTTCATATGCGTTCTAAGATGTATGCCTAAATCCCAAATACTGAAAAATATCCCTCGCTAGGTAAAAAGCCGAGCTTATGCGAAGCCCTGCCGGTGATATTGTCGTGGTTTGCCTATAATGCCACGCCAGAGCGTGCGGAGAAAATGTCACGACACCAAATCACCGGCAGGGCTTTGCATAAGTCGGCTTTTATATAAAGTGATAATATTTTTCGCTATTAACTTCTTTAGGCATACATCTTGCCTTTACTTGCGCTTCAGCTCCCTATCAATCTCAAGAATCACCGAATCCGGCGTGGAAGCCCCGGCGCTCAAGCCCACCGTCTTGTAAGAGCGGAACTCAGGCGGTATCTCGCTTGCGTTTTCAATTAACACGCAGGGTTTGCCGCTTTCTTTCGCTATTTCCAGCAGGCGGTTTGTGTTGGCGGATTTTTTGCCGCCGGCGATAATTACGGCGTCTACGTCGTTTAACAGATCGCGTATCGCCTGCTGGCGGTCTTTTGTGGAGGCGCAGATGGTCTGTATTATCTGCAGATTCGGGAAAAACATTCCGATGGCGGCTCCTATCGAATTATACAGTTCTTCGGAAATGGTGCTTTGCCCTAAAAGGGCGGTTTTTGTGTCGTGGTTCGCCTTGTAAAACTTTTTTGCCTCTTTTCCGGCGTCGGAGGCGTTGTCCACTACCACGCAGAAAGGGGCGTTGCAGGATTTCACGTAACCAAGGATTCCCTCAATTTCAGCGTGGCTTTTTTCACCCGCGAGAAAAATGCCGTACCCGGCGCGCGCAAGCTCTTCGGCCTTTAACTGGCTCGCCTTTACTCTGGGGCAGGTGGCGTCTACAATATTCGCCCCCTTGTCGTGCAGATCGTTTTCAATTTCTGGAGCAACACCGTGAGCGCGAATTATAACAGAACAGCCTTTTACGTTTTCTTCATGCGGCGGAAGTTCTTCTATTCCCTTGATCTTCAAATCGTACAAAACTTCCGGGTTATGAATTAACGGGCCAAGTGAAAAAACACGGGTGGACGAACCTTTAACGCGCGCCGTTTCTTCGGCGGCGATATCAAGCGCGTGGCGCACGCCCATGCAGAAGCCTAAAACTTTTGAACGGATTACCTTCATTTACTCTTTTTTTTCAGTTTTTCCCAGAAATACACAAAACCCGTTGCGACATAAAGCGAGGTATACACACCGGATACCAAACCGACAAGAAGAGCCAAGGCAAAATCCTTCATTGAACCTGTCGTAAAGATAAATAGGGACAATACCGCAAGCATGGTTGTAAACGTGGTGATAATTGAACGCCCGAGAACGCCCGTTAATGAAATATTTAACACGTCGACAAACGGGGCATCGGGATAGATTTTGTTGTTTTCCCTGATACGGTCGAATATGACGATTGTGTTATTGATCGAATAACCGATAATCGTAAGAATCGCGGCAATCGTGCTGGTGGTAAATTCCATGCGCGTCCAAACGACAAACGCCACAATTACAATGGTGTCATGGATAATGGCAAGCACCGCGCCTACGGCGTACTGCGGCTTAAAGCGGATTGTAGCGTATAACAAAATCAACACTAGGGTAAGGGCCAAAAGAATGCCCGCCTGATCCGTAAGGTCCTTTGAAAAACGCGAACCAACATAATCGGAACGGAGCGTCGCAACCTCCCCTTTCCCGAAATGGGCCTCCAAAAGCCCCGTTACCTGATCTGAACGTATTCTGCCGTCATCCTTGTCTTCGATACGGATCATAAAATGGCGATCCTGCGGAGAGCCGACATTCTGCACGGAAAAACCCTGCGTAACGCCCGCCAACGCCGTCCTTACTTCGGCAATATCAACAGGGGGGCTTTGCGGCTCAATGTAATGCACCACATAGGGAGTATCGCCAAGGTAGGGATTTCCCAAAGAACTGAACAGCAGCCATTGGGTATTAACGCTTTCTTTCGCGGAAAGAGTTACTTCGATGCCTTCCAACTGCTGGGTTAAAGCGCGGGAAAGGGCGCCAATGGTGTTATAATCGCCAAATGAAAAAGTATACGTCCTATTCTCCACGCCGGAACCGGAAATAACGATGAAAAGGTTATTGCGGTCGAAAGAAAGAATCGCGCTTGTCGTGCCGGACCAGCGCAGGCTGAAAGCGGTCGGTGCGAACTGCACTTCCTGAATAAGACCCGCCTGAAAATCGACGCCAAGTGCGAAACCTTTTGTAAGAAATCCCGTAACGCCGACAATTACAATGATGATTGAAATAATGGCGGCGGGAAGAAAAAATTTGGAAAAATGTAATATCTTTTTCATTAACTTACCTTTATTCCTTTTTTATCGAGCGCGTCACTCTGAATTTTGGTTGTCCAGCTTACGGAAAGATCCTTTGGATGGAAAACATCGGTGCTAAAGTCGAAGATAAGCCGCGACACAAAGAGCGCCGTAAAGACCGATGAGAATACTCCGATTGAAAGGCTTACCGCAAATCCCTTAATGGGGCCCGAACCAAGCTGGGAAAGGAACAGCGCCGCGATAAACGTGGTAATGTTGCCGTCCATAATCGCCCAGAACGCCTTGTCAAAACCCGCTTCTATTACCGCCTTGCGCGATTTGCCCAGGCGCATTTCTTCCTTCATGCGCTCGAAAATAATTACGCTCGCGTCTACCGCCATGCCGATTGTTAAAATAAAACCTGCTATTGCGGGTAACGTCAGCGTAAAGTTAAGCGCGGAAAGAATGCTGAACATAATGTAAAAGTTTAATATTTGCGCGACGACGGCGTTAATGCCGGATATTTTATAATATATGAGCATAAAAACTAAAACCGCGGCGACGCCGCCTAACAGGGCGAAAAGCCCCTGCTTTATCGTGTCCTCGCCCATCGACGCGCCTATGCTTTGCTGGCTTGCGACTTCAAGTTCCACGGGAAGGGCCGCCGTCCTTAAAAGCAGGGCGAGATTGTTCGCCTCGTCCAAGCCAAACCCGGATATGCGCACCGAGTCGTGGATGGGCTGCGTGATTGTGGCGCGCGACCTTACCTTGTCGTCAAGAACGATGGTCAGCATTTTGTCCACATTCGCGGACGTAAGCCGGTAGAAAATTTCCCCGCCTTCGCCGTCCAGCCTAAAAGTAACTTCCGGCTTTCCGTCCATATTATTTCGATCAACAACGGCTTCCTGTATGTGGTTTCCGTCGAGGCCTACTTCTTTTTTTACGGCGATTATAAC
>NZ_BDHD01000138.1:0-4697 GCF_054786075.1 Treponema sp. R6D11
ATATCGAGGAATTTCCCTGTTCTTCCAGGTCTTACATTCCTGTTCTGGCGCACCCCGACCCGCCGTTGGCGGTCCTCTTTTGAGGTAAACAGGCATAGCGTTATGCGTCATTTATTTGAAATTACAAAAAACGGCTTTATTGTTACACCAGATATGACATCATATTTGTTGAATAGTGGTGAGTAATTATAAGTAATTGTAAATAATTATAATAAAAGAACTTGACTTAATTCTTTATCTGATATAGACTTATGAGTAATAAAGCGTACTTATGAGTAAGCATAAGAAAACGGTAACACTGTACCCGACAGCGTTACTACCATTGAGCCGGGGACTTTTCAAGAATGCAACAGCCTTACCAGCATAACCATACCGGACAGCGTTGAAAGCATTGGGGCAAATGCTTTCAGCGGATGTACCAGCCTTACCAGCGTAAAACTACCTAACAACGAAAAATTTACTAAAATTAATGATGGAACTTTTGCCGTATGCTCCAGCCTTGCCAGTATAACCATACCGAACAGCGTTGACAGCATTGGGGAGGAGGCTTTTGACGGCTGTACCAGCCTTGCCAGTATAACCATACCCGCCAGCGTTACCAGCATTGGGGAAAATGCTTTTGGCAGATGTACCAGCCTTACTAGCGTAACATTTGCAACAGGGAGTAACATAGATAGTTTTTTCAACGCCATCTTTCCAGAAGGAATCGATGGGGATGGTACTAATAACTCTTTAAGAGATGCCTATTTTGCTGCAGACCCAAAAGCGGGAACATATACGAGAGAGACAAACGGCGATACGTGGACGAAAAAGCAGTAGAGATGCGGAATGATTTAATGTCTGCTTCCTAGTTCGTGTTGGTTCGTGAGGTTCGTGGTAAAATTCTTCCCTCTTTCTCCGTGTCCTTCTCTTCCTTTGTGCTCTTTGTGAGAACCCTTTGGCGAATAAATCAGAACAACCCCGAAATCTTCCCATTACTGTCAATATCAATCTTTTCCGCCGAAGGAACAGGCGGCAATCCCGGCATTGTCATTATATCGCCTGTTATTGCTACTATAAACCCGGCTCCTGCTGATATTTTTACTTCTCTTACCGATAAACGCCAACCTTTGGGTGCGCCTAAAAGAGTCGCATCATCGGAAAAACTGTACTGGGTCTTTGCCATGCAGATTGGAACTTTGTCCAGTCCCATTTTTTCAATCTGGTTTATTTGTTTTTGGGCGTTACTTAAAATTACAACACCGTCAGCGTGGTATATTTTTTTTGCTATTGCTTCTATTTTTTCGTTAATGGAAAGATTAACATCGTAGGAAAATTCAAAATTGTTCGGCTGTTCGCAAAGGCGTACCACTTCCTCGGCAAGTTTAATACCGCCTTCGCCTCCCTTTTCCCAAACTTGCGAAATAACGGCGTTGACGCCTAACTCTTTGCATTTTTTTTCTACCAATTCTAATTCCGCTTTTGTATCTTTTGGGAAAACATTAATGGCGACTACCGCAGGAAGTTTATAAACATTTTTTATATTATCAACATGCTGTAAAAGATTCGGAAGCCCTTTTTCAAGAGAGACAAGGTTTTCGTTGTCAAGCTCGTTCTTTTTTGTTCCTCCGTGCGATTTAAGAGCACGGACAGTGGCGACAATAATTACCGCAGACGGTTTAAGCCCTGCGAAACGGCATTTAATATCGAGGAATTTTTCCGCACCCAAGTCCGCACCGAAGCCTGCTTCCGTAACAACATAGTCGGCACATTTTAGAGCGTGACGGGTAGCCATGATTGAATTGCAACCGTGTGCGATATTGGCGAAAGGTCCGCCGTGAATAAATACCGGAGTACCTTCCATTGTTTGTACAAGATTTGGTTTAAGAGCGTCTTTAAGCAGAACCGCCATTGCTCCATGAGCGTTAAGCTGTGCGGCAGTAACGGGTTTTTCATCAGCCTGTTTTCCGTAAGTGTAGCCGATAATTATGCGTCCCAATTTTGTTTTTAAGTCGTCAATGTCGCTCGCAAGACAAAGAATCGCCATTACTTCCGAGGCGACAGTAATGTCAAACCCGTCCTCGCGCGGGAAGCCGTTTATCTTTCCTCCAAGACCGTCGGTAACAAACCTAAGTTGACGGTCGTTCATGTCGATACATCTACGCCAGATAATTTTTCTTGGATCGATATTAAGCGCGTTCCCCTGATAAATATGGTTGTCTATCATGGCGGCTAAAAGATTATTTGCGGAAGTAATGGCGTGAAAGTCGCCTGTAAAATGCAGATTAATGTCTTCCATTGGAATAACCTGTGCCCAACCGCCGCCTGCCGCTCCGCCTTTAACGCCGAATACGGGACCGAGCGAAGGTTCCCTAAGAGCCGCCATAGTTTTTTTCCCGATTAAAGAAAGACCGTCCGCAACTCCAACTGTCGTTGTTGTTTTGCCTTCTCCTGCAGGGGTGGGATTAATGGCTGTAACAAGAATCAATTTACCGTCTTTTTTATCTTTATTGTCCTTAAGAAAACTGTAATTTACTTTTGCTTTGTAATTTCCGTAATATTCGATATATTCCTCAGGAATTCCCGCTTTTTTTGCCACTTCTTTTATGGAAAGGGCGTGTTCGGGAAATACTGATTGGGCTATTTCTATATCTGAGCCTGAGAATTTGTTAAGAGATGCCATTTATTGATAATGTAACAATATTAAAAAAAAGTCAATGCGTGGACATCACGGGGCGGTTTATAGTTGTTTATTTTTTGTAAATTTGAGATAATAAAAAATATGATAAAAACAGTGCTAGGTTTTGGATATTTAGCTGCCGCCATGCTATTTTTACTGCCGTTTGCGATTATCGCATTGATATTAAGCCTGTTCGGACTAAAAAAACCAATGATGCATATTATTTACCGTCTTGCGCAAGCGTGGGCGCTGTCATTACTTCCTATCGCGGGACGAACGGCAGTTAAAGGCAAAGAAAATATTCCTAAAAAAGGCGGCGTTTGTTTTGTCAGTAACCATTGTGGTTTTTTTGATATTGTTATATTGCTTGCCTTTTGCGGACGTCCGTTTGGTTTTATTGCAAAAAAAGAGTTGCTATTTGTGCCATTTATGAATGCATGGATTTACATGCTTGGGGGACTTTTTATTGATAGAGGTAATGTCAGGCGTGCGATTAAGACAATAAACAAAGGCGTACAGCGTATAAAATCAGGCGGCGGAATGATAATTTTTCCGGAAGGACATCGTTCCAAAGGGAAGGGGCTTCTTCCCTTCCATCCCGGTTCGCTAAAACTTGCCACCCAAGCCAACGCCGTCATTGTTCCTGTCGCCATTGAGGGCAGTTACGATGTCTTTGAAAGAACCAATCGCGTCGTAAGCGCCAAGACAAGAATCGCATTTTTAAAACCCATTGATACAAATAGCATACCTTTAGAAGATCGCAAACAAATTCTCTGCGACAGGATTTATTCGGCAATTAAAGAAGAATTAGGCGAGTAGAGGATATCGATACAATACCCCAATACTTGACAATTTTACACAGTTTTTATACTATAAAAACGTATAATATAAACGCTTTCCCCGGTTGTGTAATGGTAGCACGGCAGACTCTGGATCTGCTTGTGGGGGTTCAAATCCTCCCTGGGGAACAATAAAAAAAACGCTACTCATTTACAATCTTTTAAAAAATGAATAAAATGAATAAAATTGAGGATTTGAACCGGAGTGCTCCTTGAATAATGCTAAAGCGAAGCTTTGATCTATAAAGTCGGCACATGGACGTGCCGGGAGCACGCAGGCGGGGGTGGAAGGAGCGGACAGGAGTCCGCGACTGGAACCCCAAATCCTCCCTGGGGAACAATAAAAAAAACGCTACTCATTTACAATCTTTTAAAAAATGAATAAAATGAGGAAAAGCTATGAAATACGATAATTTATATGATGAAGTTTTAGATAAATCCAGAGGTCATTTAAGAGAAATGTCAAAAGAAGAAAGGAACATGGTAATGGAGTGTATGTCCGATAATTTTGATTCTCAAGAAAACCCTGAAGTTGGAATATTTTGGTATGACGAAAAAAAAGACGCATTATTTGGAGTAAGTAAGAGCTTTGCTGATGAATTACAATTTAATTCTAATGGTCTAAAAACTGTGAGAATTTTACATCAGCAATGGTGGCAAAAAGAGAAAAATAAACGCCTGTCTAAGGGGGAAGACCTTGATATTTTCAATGTTGATTACACACAAATTCCTAGAGGAAGGGTATTTCAACGCAAAGATGGAACTTTTCAATTGATGTGCGGAAGTTGGATTACAGAACATATAGAAAAATTAGTAAAAGAAGAATTTAATCTTCAAAATGTCCCATTTGAAGTTAAAATAGACGAACACTGGGAAATTGGTCATGGCTGGTCTGAAGAATATAACTGATACTGGTACTTTCTCTTGACAAAATTAATATTTTTATGATATTATTACAATGATTTGGATAATCAAAAAAAATGTCAAGAAAGGAGCTTACTATGAGAAATAAAAAACTTTTTTCCGTAATTTCTACAATTATGCTGGTAGGACTGTTGGTTTTAACAGCCTGTGATGACGGGGGGGGGGGGGGAATTTCCGTTTTAAAAACAAATCCCTAGGTTATAGGTTTTAAACGTGGGAACTGTTTTTCCAACCTGGGATAATAAAAACCGGTAAGCGAAAAAACATTGAACTAT
>NZ_BDHD01000139.1:0-4696 GCF_054786075.1 Treponema sp. R6D11
TAAAAACCGCCGTAAAAAACAACGACGATCAGGCGATCTATCTTGCCGCGGTTGAAATAGACGCGAGCCTAGACCGCCTGCAGCGCATTGACAATAATTTATCCGACACAAGCCAGCGGGATTATTTTTTCCTTTTCTTTTTCTTTTCCCTGCTGGTCATAACCGTTATTCTCGCTTTAATTGTGCAGGACGCGAGGGCCGGTAAGGCGGAAAAAAGGGAACAGCAAAGCCTTGCCTTTTCGCGGGAAACCATAATAACGCAGGAGCGGGAACGCTTGCGTATAGCGCGCGAGTTGCATGATACGGTCGCGCAAGATTTATGGAGGCTTTCGTTTCAGACGGAAAGCATAGGCAAGGCCGATGAAAACGCGCAGAGGGACAAGCTTTGCGCGGAAGTCGTAAAGGGGCAGAAGGAAGTCATGCAGAGGGTAAGAAACATTTGCGACAACCTTGTCCCGCCCGATTTTCAACGGCGGCGTTTTGATGACGCGCTGGGGAACCTTTGTTATAATTTTGAACAACGGACGGGCGTTAGTTGCCAGCTTGTTATTCAGGAAAACATCCTGCCCGGGAACTTGGACGACGATACCCAGCTTCAAAGTTTCCGCGTCGTGCAGGAATGTTTAACAAATATCGAGAAACACGCCGAAGCTTCCGAAACGTCGGTGATAGTCCGAAGCGTCAAAGAAGGCGAACTTGTAATTTGCGTATCCGATAACGGCAAGGGCTTTTCGCCGCCCGACAAGGACAGTCTGCGGACGTTGCGCTCCGACGTCGGCCACTACGGATTATGGAACATTTATGAACGCGCCGCATCGATTCGGGCGGAGGTAACCATAGACAGCGAAAAAGGCGAAGGAACCGTGGTAACATTAAAAATACCGTTTAATTCGAGGTTAAAATGACAAACATCGCTCTTATTGACGACCACCCTCTTGCAACTAACGGAATAGGCGCGTGGCTTAGCGGAACGGGCAGATTCACGATTTGCGGCACGGCGAAAAACCTTGCCGAAGCGTCGGCGCTTATGAAGCAGTCGGAAAATTTGCCTGACATCATCATTCTTGACATTTCTCTTGGAACGGAGGACGGTCTTGATTTTATCCCCATGTTAAAAGAAATTTGCGAGAAGCGAAATGTACTTATGCCGAAGATTCTTGTCTGCTCAATGTACGAAGACACTTTTTTGATTCAACGCGCCATAGACTCGGGCGCGGAGGCTTATGTCTCAAAATCCTCTGAATCGGGGGAACTTATTACCGCCATAGACGTACTTTTAAAAGGCGGCAGTTATATTAATCCCCGATACCGCATTAAAAAATCTAAACAGTCATCGTCTTTACTTTCCCCCAGAGAGAATGAAGTGGTAGCCTGCATTAAACAAAACATGAACAACAAACAAATAGCCAAACGGTTGAATATCACCGTTCGCACGGTAGAAAATCATGTTTCGCATATATATTTCAAAACCGGCGCTACCTCTAGGGAAGAATTGTTGGAGCTTTAGTTCGCGAAGAATTTCACACAAAGAGCACAAAGGTACAAAGATCACAAAGGGGGAATTATTCAGTAATTAAAAACTCTTCTTCAACACCGATTCGTCTAAAACAAACACTACCCTGCCCTCGGACAAAAGCCTGCGGTTGTCGCTGGAAGAAATAATCAGCATGGCGTCGATATTATCGATGATAAGGTCGGTGGGGTTTATTCCGTAAAGGCCTACGGCAAAAATACGAAGCGGCCTGTCGCCGACCACGTCGACTACTTCCTGCGAAAGGCCGGACGGGTTATCCTGAAAGATGCTCTTTAATGGCGCGTAACGTACCATCGTTTTTTCGCGCGATTCAAGCATATTGCGTTCGTAAATAAGGTTCATGTTACTGTCCCAGATTTTCGGGAACAGGCACGGAACCGCAAGGGCGCCGCTTTTCATTCCGTATAACGGCAGGCTGTCGGATGCGATAATAATAATGCCCGTGTATTGGGCGGTAGTCGCTGGAAGCAACGTCCGCATCACGGGAGAAGGCCTGTTATGGCGCAAAAGCGCGGAACTTAAATCGATAAGGTTCATCGTGTAAGAGGCGGTCATCTTTTTTAAATCGGTTGAAAGGGCGGGAGGTACTGCCCTCGCGTTAAGCGCGAGTTTTTCGGTATCCATAACGGCGAACTCGCCATTTAAGATAAGGTCCGCGACGGTAGTGGACGAATCCACCTGCAAGGCCATGATGCTCGGCTGTATCAACGTAAGGTAGCCGGAGCTTAAAAAAGCCTCGCCCTGCGTTCTTCCAGACGGCAGTTTAACGCCCGCCTTAGCCAAATCCACGGAAACCGTCGATTTTAAAAGAAGGGTGTCCCATTCAACGGCGCCAGAAATATCCGCCGGCTCATCGGCAAAAACGGCGAAAGCGGAAAAAATCAATATAAAGATGAATAACCTATTAATCAAACTTATTTCCCCCATCCAATGGCGGTTTACGACGTCTGACCACTTAAAAGTGGTCAGATGTAGAGGCGGCGAAGCCCGCCTCGTAAACCGCTTCGATAAGCGACGTTATAATGTCGCTTATCGCGATAGTATACGCCGTTTTAATGGCGTATACTATTCTATTATCGGTACTTTTAGGGTTATTCCTTCGCGTAAAATCTGATTAAGAGCCATATTATTGGCATTGGCGAGTTCCTGTGGGTCAACTCCGTACCCCCTGGCGAGCGACCAGATGGTATCCCCTTTTTTAACCACATATTGCCCGTCGTAACGGACGTTTGACGCGGGACGGGGGGGCGGGGCGATATCCTTAAAAGCCGGAATAACGACCGTTTCCCCTATTTTTAGGTAACGGCTAGAAATGCCCGGATTGTGCTGTTCAATATCATCGACTGAAGCGCCGTAGTATTTGGACATTGACCACAAAGTGTCGCCGTGGCGCACTGTATGGTAATGGTAGCGGACAAGGGCAAGGTCTTCCCTCTCCAAAACGGCTTTTATCTGCTCAAGATGGGATGCGGGTATTTTTAGGCGGTAGTTCTTGTCCGCGGGGGTAATCCCGCTTACCAGTTCGGCGTTCAAAAGACGCAGTAATTCCTTGTCCGCGCCCGATTCGGCCGCAAGAGTATCCAGCGAAACCTGCCTTTTTAGGGGGATAGCCGTCCATTCATGGGTTTTCTGCCAATTATCAATCCCAAATTTGCGCGGATTGGACAAAATATAGGCCACGGCGAGGAATTTCGGCACATAATCCACGGTTTCCTGCCTTATCTCCTTCCGTTTGCTTAATTCCCAATAATCGCGGATTTTCGTCTTTTTTATCGTCCTAGTCATCGCCCCAAGCCCGCAGTTGTAAGCGGCAAGCGCAAGCTCCCAATTTCCCAACGATTTGTAATTATCCTCAAGCTTTTGAAGCGCTCCCTTTGTAGATTTTTGAAAATCGCGCCTCTCATCGATAACATCGTTTACCTTTATGTCAAACGGGGAAATGCTGTTCAACATAAACTGCCAAAGCCCCATCGCGCCCGATTTGCTCCTCGCCGTAATAACAAAATTGGACTCGATTACCGGCAGATAAGCCAATTCCGGCGGCAAATTCCTCTTCCTCACCTCTTCTTTAATGTAAGGAAGGTACAAACTCGCCCTGTCCATAACGGCATTAAGGTAAGCGATACCGACCGTATTTGTATATTGGGCGACAAATTTAAGAAACAAAGGCTGTTCAAGCACAGAAGCCGTAAGCAGGGAAGGCGTAACCGGCCTAGAATAGGTAGAATGTCGCGGATTAGGCTCAGAAAAAGTAGAATTTTGCTGTACGGTACGCAAAGGGCGTTCATCGGTCTGCGCCCAAACCGGGCATAGCCCGATAAAAACATAAATAATAATTAAAATAAACTTAAAACGGCAGCACTCTCTCATCAATATTAAAATTTCTCCCCGTAATATATCCCCGCCCACTCCCATCTGCCGTGAATTTCCGGGTCTTGGGGAAAATTTATCTTTCTAAAGTACAGATACCATGTTTCCATATACCTCGACCAGCCCGTGGTCCTAAGATACGCCTCCGTGGCGCTGGAAGAGGCGTCAAGCGAGGAGGCGTAACGGATACGATTGTTGTGCATGAACTCGGCGACGTTGAAGTCCGCCATTCTGCCGTCGTCGGTGTCCGACTGGCCCCAAGAGCGGCCGAAAAAGTTCACCTTTGCCTGACAGCGTTTAAGCGCCCACGAGTTGCCCGTGTCCAAGGCGGTTTCTATGGCGTTCCTTAGCGCCGGAAGGCTTTCAAAAGTCCAGTCTTTTTGGGATTTGCTGAAATCGACCTGATGTTTGGCGTACTGGTCGGCGTTTGGAAAACCGTAAATTAAAGTGCCGGTATAGGGCAGATAGTTGGTATACGCCTGAATCGCGCCGTTCCAGTCCCCGATATACTCGCAAGCCTGCCCAAGCATAAAATAGGCGGTTCCAAGATCAACCTGGTCGGGAAAACGGGAAATTATCTCGTGATAATACCAGACCTGGCGTTCGGGGTTGCTGTTCAGTTCGATTAACTGCCTTAGGCAGATAAGGTGGATAGACTCGTCGTTTATTGAAAGATCGGGATAATTTTTAACGATTAAATCGAAGTACATCGCCGCTATAGGCAGGGAATCAAGCTGGATATAGGCGTAGGCGACCATCATATAATAATAGGCGTTATAGGGATCGGCGGGG
>NZ_BDHD01000140.1:0-4672 GCF_054786075.1 Treponema sp. R6D11
GGCGTTCAAGCAAAGCCATACCACGCAAAATGTCTACACGCTGTCCGTTGTAATACACTTCGCCCTTATCTGGAGTTTCCAAAAGACTCATTACACGCAAAAGACTCGATTTTCCCGCTCCGCTTCTGCCGATTATTCCGTAAATACAACCGGAAGGAATATCAAGATCGACTTTTTTAACGGCGGTAACTTCTCCGTAAGTTTTGGAAATATCTTTAACAACAATCATTATTCTTTCTCCACGCTTTCCCAATTAATGCTTTTTAACCTATCCAAAGCGTTACAAAGCACAGAGCGTGGACAGGCAAGATTGATCCGCTCAAAACCCTTACCGCCTTTTCCAAAAGTATGACCTGCACTAAGCCATAATTTTCCTTTTTGCGTAATTACTTCGTCCAATTTTTGAGCGGAGAGACCGAATTCATTAAAGTCCAACCATGCCAGATATGTTCCTTCTGGTTGAACAAGTTTAATTTTGGGAATGTGTTTAGAAAGATATGTTTTAAGAAAGTCGATATTTCCGGCAAGATAATCTATAAGTTGTTCTAGCCACTCTGCGCCATTTTCATACGCCGCCTTGCAGGAGATAAGACCCATTACTCCCGGCTGGCTTAAACCTGATCTCGTATACTCGTCTTTAAATTTTTCACGTAACTCTTTATTGGAAATAAAAATATTCGCGCTCATTAATCCGGCAAGGTTAAAAGTTTTTGACGGAGAAGTACAAGTAACGGTTATATTCGCAAAGTCCTGATTTAACGCCGCAAATACAATGTGCTTGTGACCTGCCCGATTGTCAGACAATCGGGCTTGAAAAACAAAATCTTGGTGAATCTCATCGGCAATTACAGTTACTCCGTAACGCAGGCAGATTTCTCCCATGCGTGTAAGCTCTTCGGTCTTCCAAACACGCCCGACAGGATTGTGCGGATTGCACAGAATAAACATTTTTGCCTGCTTAATTTTTTCTTCAAAGTCCTGAAAATCTATGCTGTAATGACCATCACTGTATACAAGTTCATTTACAAGTAATTGTCGTCCTGTTTTTCTTATGCTCGATTCAAACGGATAATATACTGGTTGTTGAATAAGAATGTTGTCTCCCTGCTCCGTCAGCGAACGGACGGCGATGTACAAAGCGTTTACCACTCCGGGAGTGATAGTAAGCCAGTCACGCTGAGGAGACCAATTGTAGCGAGTCTCGAACCATTTGCGTGTAACATTAAAATATTCCGCATCGGGTTCCGAGTATCCGTAGATTCCGTGTTTGGCTCTGCGGATAATCGCCTTTTGCACGCAGGGTGGGGAAGCAAAGTCCATATCGGCAACCCATAGGGGCAGAACATCCGCAGGTTTTCCTCTCCATGTGGGTTCGTATTTGATACTGTAGGAGTTGCTTCTGTCTATTACACGATCAAAATTGTATTTCATATACAATTACCTGAATGCTTGTTTAAGGTCGGCAATTAAATCATCTGCGGACTCAAGTCCGACGGACAGGCGCAGTAAACAGTCGTCTATGCCGCGTTCTTTCCGCTCACTTTCGGGAAGATCTGCGTGGGTTTGAAGCATTGGGTATGTGATAAGGCTTTCAACGCCGCCTAAACTTTCGGCGTACTTTATTACTTTTACGCTTTCCAAAATATGCTCCGCCGTTTTTCCGTCTTTCACGGAGAAAGAGAGCATTCCGCCGAAACCGCTTGTCTGTTTGCGGGATATTTCATAATCGGGATGTTCTTTTAACCCGGGGTAATAAACTTTTTTTACCGCGCTTTGTTCCAAAAGCCAATGCGCTATTTTTATCGCTGTTTCCTGCTGGCGTTCCATGCGAATAGCAAGAGTTTTAATTCCTCGGATAATCAGAAAACTGTCAAATGGCGAAAGACATCCGCCGGTTGTCTTTGCGATAAATCTTAACTTTTCATCAAGACTTGGATCTTTTACAACCAGCAATCCGGCAAGAGTGTCGTTGTGTCCGCCTAAATATTTTGTAGCACTGTGCAAAACAATATCCGCTCCAAGAGAAAACGGCAGTTGAAAATACGGCGTAAGGAAAGTGTTGTCTACAATAAAAAGCAATTTGTGTTTTTTAGTAATTTCCGCTACTTTGGCAATGTCTATTACATTCATCATAGGGTTGGACGGAGTTTCTATAAATATGGCTTTTGTGGACGGAGTTACTTCTTTTTCAATATCTTTTACTGCGGCGACATAAGAAAATTTTACGCCGTTTTTTTCTGATATATGCTCAAAAAGACGGAATGTGCCGCCGTAAAGATCATCGGAAGCGATGATATGGTCGCCGGGTGAAAACAATTCCATTAAAGCCGAAACCGCCGCCATGCCCGAAGAAAACGCCACAGCGTGATTGCCGCCTTCCAATGCGGCGACAGTATCCTCCAAATGTACATTGGTAGGGTTAAGAGAACGTGAGTAATCAAACCCCGTACTTTTTCCAACGCCCGGATGGGCAAAAGTTGCCGACGCGAATATCGGAACGGCTACCGCTCCTGTTATATCGAACTTTTTATCACAGCCGTGTACGCATATCGTGCTTATATCCATAGTGTCCTATTTATATCATAGGTTTACTGTGTTTTCAAGGTGTTGAAATAGTCTGATAATCTGCTATTGACATATAGTTCTTAATCGTTATATCATATTAAACTGATAGGTTTTATATGATAGGATAAAGAGGAATTTATGCAAAATTTAAATTTGAAAACAAGCAGTATATCGCTTAAAAATCTTCAGGCAAGACCGGTTCGTACCGCCTGCCTTTTTGTCGTTGTAGCAATTCTTGCATTTACCCTTTTTGGCGGATCTATTCTTGCCTTGAACTTGCGTCAGGGTTTGGACACAATGACAAAACGTTTCGGGGCTGATTTAATGGTTGTCCCAAAAGGAACTTCCGAAAAAGCTCAAGCCCTATTGCTTCGTGGCGAGAGCAATGCTTTTTATTTTGACCAGAGTGTTGTTGATTCAATCGCAGGGTTAAAAGGCGTAGCTTGCGCTTCCCCTCAATTTTTTCTTACTTCTTTTTCAGCTGATTGTTGTGATGAAGCGGTTCAACTTATTGCGTATGATCCTACTACCGATTTTGTTGTTCAGCCGTGGATAGCGGAAAAGTATCATGGTTCTATAAGCGACGGTCAGGTGATTATTGGAACTCATATAGGAGTTTACCGAAATGGTAATATTAAATTATTTAACCGGGAATATCCTGTAGCGGCGCGGTTGTCAAAAAGCGCAACTGGTTATGATACTTCTGTTTTTATGACCATGAATACAATGCGCCAACTTATTGATAATGCCCACGAATTAAACTATAGATTTATAGCGGATAAATACGAAGGTGATGTAATATCCTCTGTCTTGGTAAAAGTTGATACTGCAAAATCACCTTCGATTCTTTCCAGAGACATACGGGAAAAAAATGAAGGTGTGGAAGTGTTAATCTCTCAGGGGATATTTGCGCGTATTACAAGTACAATTTCGGGGCTTGTTAAATACATACATATTTTTTCTATTACACTTTGGGCATTGGCGATTATCGTACTGTCTGCTGTGTTTTCGGGAACAATTCACGAACGTAAAAAAGAATTTGCTATTTTGCGAATTCTGGGAGCGACAAGAAAAAAACTTATCGGCATTGTGTTAAACGAAGCGTTAATTGCCGGAATCGCGGGAGGTTGTGCCGGTATTGTTCTTGCAAGTCTTGTTGTATTTCCATTTAGCACCTACATAAGCGAACAACTTGAATTGCCTTATCTTGATGCGCCGCTTTTTTATATTATTTTGCTTGTTTTGGGAAGTCTCCTTTTATCCGCCATTGTGGGACCGCTTTCTTCCCTGTATTCGGCGTTGAGAATAAGCAAAGCGGAAACATATTTTACCATGAGGGAGGGCGAATAAATGGGGCTTCTTGAACTTCGTGAATTGACCAAAGAATACAAGCGCGGCGATAGGGCGTTTAACGCCGTAAACGGCATAAATCTTTCTGTTGAGCGAGGAGATTTTATCAGTATTATCGGCAGAAGCGGCAGTGGAAAAAGTACGCTTCTTAACATGAGCGCGGGTTTGCTCAAGCCCAGCGCCGGAACGGTTTTGTTTGACGGACAGGATATTTTTAATTTAGAGGATAAATCAATTTCACTGCTTCGTAATGAAAAAATAGGTTTTGTTCCGCAGGGGCAAAGTCTTTTAGCGAATTTTACGGTTTTGGAAAATGTTTGTATCCCATGGTTTTTGTTTAATCGTGAAGGAGAACCGGAAGAACGCGCCCTTACCTTGCTTGAAAAAACAGGCATATATCATCTTGCCGCCTCTTATCCGAAACAACTTTCAGGCGGTGAAATGAGGCGTGTCGCCATAGCCCGCGCTCTTATCAATAATCCCGCGTTGCTTATCGCCGATGAGCCGACAAGCGACTTGGATGCGGAAACTACGGCTGACATTATGCGGTTGTTAAGCGACATCGCAAAAGAAGGAACGGCGGTGCTTATAGTAACCCACGAGCTTGATACGCTTTCCTACGGAAATAAAGTTTATTCGATGAATGAAGGAAATCTGTCGCTGCGCGCTAATTCTAGAAAAATTCCTGACATTTATTACAATGGTATTTGTACCAATATTTATTCTTGTTTTTCTTGATTTTTTTATTAAGAAACCA
>NZ_BDHD01000141.1:0-4658 GCF_054786075.1 Treponema sp. R6D11
TAACGTTCCGGCGGTAACTGACGTTTTTGCTTTTGCGATAAGGAAACTGCGAAGCAGTTTCTCGCAAAAGCAAAAATGTGGCGGAGCGAAACGCCACAAAGGGGCGAAGCCCCGACTGGCGTTTTGCGTAGCCTAGCCGCCGAAGGCGGCGTACAGTTACCGACCTGTTAAGCGACGATTTTTGATTTTTCAAATATTGTTATTGAGTTTTATTTACATCAATTTTATATATTCCAATATATTCCTTTTCATTTACCTTATAACATAAATTTATTTCTAAATACTTAACATTTAAATCTTGCATGGTTGCTTTTGAATTACCAGAACCAAAATACATATAACCATATGCAAAACCACTATTATTCGATTCCACCTTATAATAGTCAAAAGATTCTATAGGTATATTTAAATTATTATTTGATCTTATATTAAGTGGTGGGATTTTTAACATATGATTTCCTTTATCATCTTGAAAATAACATTTTTCAGGAATAAATGTTATTGTTGAATTTGTTAAATTTTTAACATTAATAGTAATCTTTTCTATTAATGGCTCATTACTGTCAAAAGAAACATCATTTATTGTTACTTCGATTAGTTGCTCTCCTTCAGAAAAATTCGTTATATCTGCTCTAAACGTCATACAAGAAACAAAAAAAACAACTATTATTGAAACAAATGAAATATTTTTCATACATTCCTCCAATTATTAAAATTATATCAAAAAATATTATTTTGTCAACTATTTTTTTAAATATTTGACTTCAAAAATTGTCGCTTAACGCTGTGTAGGCGACATAAATTGTCGTCTTATGTACCGAATCCGTACTGAAAACGACACGGATGTCGTTTTCAGTGCCGAATCTGCTGTGTAAATGACACTGTATCTTTTATTGGGGATTATGTCAATAGTTCGTTTGTACATAAGACGACACAAACTGTCGTCTTATGTACAGAATTCGCTATGTAGACCGACAGTGTATCTTTATTGGGAATAATGTCAAGCGTATATCCGCATAAAATTGAAAAATATCAATATAAACTATGTGAGTGGAACATGGAATTTTATCTTTTAGTACAGGTTGTGAAAACAGAAGGCTTCAATATTGGCTTATTTCTTGATATTTCTTTGTTTCTCAAGTTTATCTGCATCAGCAATATCAATATTTCTTGCGCTTGTTTTTTTGTTTATTATTAAATCATCTATTGCAATTACATTTATTTTTACACCATCAATATCCAATATTTTTTTTCTTTTAAAACAATCATTTATATCAATGCCATCCGCGCTATTTATCATATCTATTTGTATTGGTGAACTTCCTATCCTTATAACATATCCATCCTCTTTAAATTTCTCTAAATCAATAGGAGGCGCTCCAAATTCATCTAATGCTTTTTTAATTTGATTTAAGTTTTTTTGATCATTTGAAAATAAAAAATCAATATCTTTGGTTGCTCTTGGATGACCGTATATTCCTACAGCCCATCCGCCAACAAGTAAATATTTTATCTTATTCTTGTTTAAATATTGTACAAATTCTTTGAATTCTTCCGGTAGTTGCTTTTTTCCCATAAAAACACTCCCTTAAATAAGTAACAGTTTGCAACCTTTCCTTTATTGAAGCGTTACTCCAATACTCACTATTCATTTCATCAATATCTTCTCTTTTTGCGATAATAATTTTACTTTTATCAAATGATTTCATGTTTATTTTTCTCTTTTCATGCAGGTATTTTTATTTTGCCGGATTTACGAATTGTTGCAAGATGTTCCTTTTCTTCCTGTTTTACTTCATATATTTCAATAAGAGCTTCTTCCAGTTCTTTCAAAGAAACACCTTGTGTTGAATCATCTGGGTAATTATCAAGAAATCCAACAAAAAATTCCCCATCTTTCCAGTATGTATATTCCAACTCCATTGTTTTTCTCCATATAAGAAATGATAACTCATAAGAAATCAACGCTTTATTGTTTAATAAATATTACCTCTTATTGTGAATAATGTCAAGACAATTTGTATAGTCATTATAAAAACACTGGGTGCATCCTATTCCCCTTCGTCCATGTGGTCAAAGGGACTTGGGATTGACAAGGCTTTTTTTCGGGCGACATGGGTGTAGCGTTCGGTGGTGCGCAACGACGAGTGTCCCAATAAATCCTGAATATACCTGATGTCAGTCCCGCTTTCAAGAAGGTGTGTTGCGAAAGAGTGCCGCAGACAGTGGGTTGAAGCCGTTTTATTTATTTTAGCTGCTTTAAGCGCGTCTTTGAATATGTGTTGTGCGGAACGGATATTCAAATGCTCATCCGGCTTTGCGCCCGGGAAAATCCAGTCGGTGATATTGTACTTGCGGTAATATTCCGTCAAATCTTTTATGACCGCTTCCGGCAAAATAGTATATCGGTCTTTTCTGCCTTTACCTGCCGTTATAATTATCGCTTTCCTTGTGATGTCGATGTTTTCTTTTTTAAGGTTGACCACCTCGCTGACACGCAGACCTGACGCGTATACAAGTATCATTAAAAGGCGATGTTTCAGATTTCTTTCAGCCGCTAAAATTTTTTTGATTTCGGTTTTTGACAGGACGATGGGCAGTCGCCTGTCCTGACGGGGGCGGTGCTGTTCCTTAATAATGTCTTTTTGTAATACTCTCTGATAAAAAAATTTAATCGCACTGAGCGCCAAATTCATTGAAGCCGCTGAATAGTCCATTTCTTTTTCCAGAAAGGCGAGAAACTGTTTAATGTCTCCCTGTTGAATTTCTTCTGGGGGCTTCTGGAGGATTTTGCAAAGAAGGCGGATGTAGTACAAATAATTAACCTTGGTTTTATGGCTGTATTTTACGGCGCACAGTTCGGTATCAAGTTTCAGTTTCCAATGTTGGGGAAATTTGTCAGGCAGGTTTTGCAAATTGACAGGCGCGGACGCAGTGGCGGCGTATTTGATTTTCGGCTGTTCCGTGACCGTGCTGGTGGTGGCGGTTTCTTTACTGTCCCATGACCTTTCCCAAAAACCGAACACTTTAACGGGAACGGGGGATTGATCACTCACCTTTACAAACGTGACTCCCGGTGAATCTTTGCTGAACCGTTCCGCGCTCATATTTCCTTCCAATATAAATTCCTGTCGCGCCTTATCCCATTTCCCACCACGGGAAATAAAAAAATGGAAAAGGTGAGGGTCATATTCGAAAAGAGGAACCCTTACTCTGTTGGATTCACAAAAGATGTAGGCTACATCCATATTTAAAGTATAATTCAAACATAGCGAAAAATCAATAATCGTTCTATAGGAAAATATGTAAAAAGTCTTAAAAATTTTTCAAAATATTTTCAAAAATAGTCAAGCAAAATGACGAGTTCGCGCCATATATAGGTGTCGCTTGTGCGATTAAAAAATCTTTTTTGAGGAGTTGAAAATGAAACATCTAATTTTCTATGTAATGATTTTTTCATTACTGCTTGCCCTGTGTGGTTGCTCACATGACGCAAGCCAAGACGAAATTCAAACCGAGACCGAGACAGGTCTACCGCCTACTGTGGAAACCGACACCGAAACGGAACAGGGAGCGGAACAGGGACAGCCTGAAACAAACGAACGTTTAAATTCGACATTTCACAAAAACGGACTCGAATTTCTAAAAAGTTATTCTTTTAAGAAATTATGGGGAGTTTAAAGAAATATTGCATTTAACTTAAAATTTTATTGACTAATATTAAAATATTTTGTACTATTTCAAAAGAAAAATGTATGAAAAAAATACAAAGGGTGTCGAATTTAAACGTCCCTTTTTTCCAGCAGAAATATAGGTAAATTTACCTATAAGCAAAACCACCTTAATTTCGCCCTTTTTTACTGTTTTTTTGACAATTTTATCGCTGGCAAACTCAAATCCCTCTCGGTTCGCTCCTTGTTCGTGATGTTCGTTGTTAAATTTTCCTTAAAAAAAGTTAAAAAAATTCAAAACAGTTAAGCAAAAATCCCCAATCCCTCACAGTTAAATCATTAAATAGAAATATTTTAAAGTTAACAAAAAAACGACTAAATTAGTATATTTTTTACTTGTCGTCTATAAGGAAATTTCTTATTTTATAAGTAAGAGCAAAAAATCATTCAAAACTGTTAAATCTGCCATAAAAAAAGGTCGTATTTAGTAATATTTCTTTTATTTGTCGCAACCCGTTCTGACTAACTCTCACCGAGACGTTTGGATGGCGTTTTATTCATCTATATCATTAAACGGCGTGATGTTTTTTAAGGAGGAAATATCATGATTAATAATTTATTTATTACTAGAAAAGAAAAGATTGTTTTTCTTTTATTCATTATGTTATGTCTGTTAAGTTTATTTTTTACAAGCCCGTTATTTGCGTTAGAACCTGACAGCGGATTTTTGGGTCTTGGACCTGGAATTAACGGCGATACTCGGCATGGAATTTCCTATGGTGGCGTATTTTTACTTGGTGTTGATATAAACGCTCAATTTTCAGCAGGTTTAAAAACATCATTTTTTGATAATCTTGATACTGTAAGCGCCCATGAAACAGCGCTTTTCTTGCGTTATTATTTTCCGTTACCTCAAAATGTTAAAGCTCCATTTATACAATTAGAAGGCGGCGGTGTGATTTTTTTTGAACGCGGCTACCATAAGTA
>NZ_BDHD01000142.1:0-4601 GCF_054786075.1 Treponema sp. R6D11
CTGTTGTTGTATTCGGCAATTGCCGTTTCCAAATCCTCTTTATCCCAATCGGGCCATAATTTTTGCGATATGTACAATTCCGAATATGCCCCTTCCCACAGTAAAAAATTACTTGTCCTATATTCGCCCGCGCTTCGGATTATTAAATCAGGGTCTGGCACATCGGGATTATCAAGGTAATTTTGTATAACGTCTTCGCTTATGCTGTCAGCGTTGTCGCTTTCCGCCACAAATTTTTTGAATGCCCTTACAATCTCGTCCCTGCCGCCGTAATTAATCGCAAGAATAACCTGCATTCCGTCAAAACTTGCCGTACCAGCTATGGAATCGGACAATTCTTTTTGAATGTCAGGCGGCAGCCCTTCAAAATCTCCGGCGTGGCGGACTCGGATTTTATTTTGTTTGCTAAAATCAAACTCCGCTCTTAAATACTGTTTTATAAGTCCCATAATAAAACCGACTTCTTCCGCCGCCCGTTTCCAATTTTCCGTAGAAAAAGCGTAAAGCGTTAAATATTTTATGCCTAAATCGCTCGCCGCTTTAACAATACGTTTTGCCGTTTTTAACCCTTCAAGATGTCCCTGCGTTCGGACAAGCCCTCGGCTTTTCGCCCAGCGTCCGTTTCCATCCATAATAATGCCCACATGAGCAGGGATTCTTTTTTCCATTTACACGTCCATTATTTCTTTTTCTTTTTCTTCAAGGAGTTTGTTTATCTGCCCTATGTAGTTGTCTGTAAGTTTTTGCAGTTCTTCCTCTCCCTTGCTTTCATCGTCTTCCGTAATCTTTTCTTTTTTGTCCTTCAAAAGTTTTTTAAGCTCTTCGTTGCCGTCCCTGCGAATGTTGCGAATAGCGACTCTTGACTGTTCCGCCTGACCCTTTGCCAGTTTGACAAGCTCTTTGCGTCTTTCTTCCGTAAGTGGCGGAATTGAAATGCGGATTACTTTGCCGTCATTCGACGGATTTAACGACAACTCGGAAGAACGAATAGCTTTTTCAATCTCTGTTATAATATTTTTATCCCAAGGTTGAATAACGACAAGACGGGCTTCGGGGATTGAAATATTCGCCACTTGATTAAGAGGCGATTTTTCCCCGTAAGCGTCAACACGAACCCTGTCAAACAGAGCGGCTGTCGCTCTTCCTGTCCTAAAAGCGGCAAACCCGTCTTTAAGGCTTGCCACTGTTTTTTTCATTCGCTCTTCGTTAGACGAAATTACTTCCTGCATAAAAACCCCTGATTATTCGCCGACTCTAAAGTAAACGTACTCGGTTACCGCAAGTTTGGCTCCAGCTTTTTTCCCACATTCCTCAACCGCTTTTGCAACGGTGATTTTCTCGTCTTTTACATAACCCTGTTCCAAAAGGCAAATTTCGCTTAAATATTTTGTTACCTTGCCTTTAAGAATTCCTTCAAGAACATTTTCGGGTTTCCCTTTAAGTTTTTCGTCCTGTTGCATTTGAACCTTGAAAATATCTTCTTGCTCTTTAAGCCACGCTTGATCGATTTTTGTTCTGTCAATGGCGGCAGGATTAAAAGCCGCAATATGAAGGGCGATAGAGAAAATAAAAGATTTTACGTCTTCCGTCTTAAAGATTTCCGGTTTGTCGGATTCGCATTTTACAACTACGCCGATGTTGCCGTCCCCGTGAATATACTGCGTAAGGTATTCGTTGGAAGACGCTTTTACCAGAGAAAGTCTTTTAAGCCCCATGTTCTCGCGGATTTTTGTCGCAAGATCTTGAACAAGACCGCTAAGCTCGTCATTGGGTGCGGTTATTCCCTTTTCAAGAGCGTTAGCCGCAATTTTTTCGCCAAGAGCGATAAAGTCGGGGTTTCTTGCCACAAAGTCTGTCTCAGCGTTAAGTTCAACTAACACTGCGGCGGAATTGTCGTCTTTCATTTTTATAAAAACTTTTCCGTTATTTGTAGCGCGTCCGGCTCTTTTTTCAAGAGCGGCAAGACCTTTTTCTTTTAAAAGTTTTTCAGCTTTGGCAAAATCGCCGTCTGAAGAGACAAGCGCATTTTTACATTCCATCATACCGGCTCCGGTTTTTTCCCGAAGTTTTTTTACATCTGCTGCGGATATATCAGCCATTTTAATCTCCTTATATATTACTCGTCATTATAAACTTTATCGACGTCAATTTTAATTTTGTTGTCGATTTCATCTTCTTCAGGGACTTCCTCGTCCGCTTTTGCGGCTTTGTACGCTTCTTCCGTTGTGTATTTTTCGATGTCGATTTCCCTGTCTTCTTCTTTCATGGATACGTCGTTCATCATGCTTTCCATGTCTTCGTCTTCGTCGCCCAATGTTTCGATGATCTTCAGTCCTACTTCGTTATCCGCTTCTACAACGGCGTTGGCGACAATTTGCGTGAATAGGGTAATCGCCCTGATTGCGTCATCGTTGCCCGGAATAGGGTAGTCGATGCCGTCGGGATTACAATTTGTATCGACAACTGCGATGATTGGAATGCCCTGTCTTTTTGCTTCGGCTACGGCGATAGCTTCCTTGCGTGTGTCGATGATAAAAAGGATACCCGGAAGCTCTTTCATCTCTTTAATGCCGCCCAAGTTTTTTTGCAATTTAATGCGTTCTTTACCAAGCGAGGCGATTTCTTTTTTGGTGAGATTTTCGAAAGTTCCGTCAACTTCCATTTTTTCTAATTTTTTTAGACGAAGAAGCGATTTTTTAATCGTTACAAAGTTGGTAAGCATACCGCCAAGCCAGCGGTTGTTTACATAGTACATTCCGCAACGTTCAGCTTCTTTTTGAATTGCTTGTTGGGCTTGTTTTTTTGTTCCTACAAAAAGAACAGTTTTTCCCCCCGCAACAGTTCTGCGTACCGCTTCGTAGGCGTCTTTGATAGCCTGAATCGTTTTTTGCAGATCGATGATGTGAATGCCGTTCCTCTCCGCGAAGATGTATTTCTTCATGCGAGGGTCCCAGCGTTTCACCTGGTGTCCAAAGTGTACTCCTGATTCAAGGAGATTCTTCATTGTTACAACAGCCAAAATTTCCTCCTAACATTGGGTTTTAACGTTGAGTTATCGACTTGTTCAAAGACAAGTTCGACATTGAGTAAAAACCCTACCATCACTATATCTCACTGTTTACAGGCATGCCTTAAACAGCGGAAAATCGACCCCCAACAGTCTTACAGACCGAGTTTGGAACTTACGCCCCGTATGGGTAGCCGTTATCTCTAAGCATGACATAAAACTCACGCAATGGCAAGCCCGCCACAGCGCTTAAAGTGCCTTCTATTTTACTTATAAAGCAGGAAGCAAGCCCCTGGATACGATAAGCTCCGGCTACCCCCTGCCATTCGTTTGTATTGAGATACCAGTTAATTTCAGCCTCCGACATGGGGGCAAAAGCGACTGTACAGGAGGCTGTCCGACAATCGGTCTTTTTTTCCCTGCCGTTATAAAGAGCCATAGAGGTTATAACCTGATGTTCCCTGCCCGACAGCTCTTTTAGCATATTTGCGGCATTTTCCCTGTTTTGCGCCTTACCGAAGATTTTATCTTCTATTGCTATAACCGTATCTGCGCCAAAAATCCACCAAGGCAGGCGTTTTCTCATTTCTTCGATGACATTTTCTACCTTTTTAACCGCAAGCTCCGAGGTTAATTTTTTAGGGTCTTTTTGTTTACAAAGGCTTTCATCTATTTTTGCGGGCATTAAGCATTTGGAAGTCAACATAAAAAAAACAGTTGACGCTCTGCTTGAAAGCATAAAAGAAGCCGATTTTTCCTTGAACAGGCAGGCGACTATCAATATACCAGCCAGAATCAGAATGACAACTCTTTACGCCGTATCCGCCGCAGTAAACGGCAGAGTCGCCAATACATGCAATTTAAGCGAGGACTACATAGGCTACGCCACAAAACACGGCGACGCAGCCGGGGACTTTAGCCCCCTGTCTCAGCTAACGGTTACCGAAGTAAAATTAGTAGCGAAAGAATTATCGCTACCGCAAAAGTTTATAGAAAAAGTCCCCGAAGACGGGCTTTCAGGTTTAAGCGACGAGGAAAACATCGGTTTTACTTACGCCGTATTAGATAAGTATATCCGTGAAGGCGTTTGCGAGGATACGGATATTAAAGAAAAAATAGATAAAATGCATAAGTTGAATTTGCATAAATTGGAATTAATGCCCCATTATTCTTTCCACAGCATATAATTATCAGCAAGATTGCCTGTTATAAAATTCCCTTCCATGTCCAATTGGATCAATTTATTTTCGGCTACTTTATAATAACTTGGCATCTCGACTATATCAATTTTAATAAATTCCCATGTGTCATCCCAGTCAAACTTTCCTGCCCATGTAAAGGTATTTTCAGGTTTATCAAGGTATTTATACGTCAGTTCATAGGTATCATCTATGTTGAGTTTCATACGGACATCAATGCCCGCTCCGCTTGCCGACGGAATTATACCTTTATACACTCCTGACCAATCAAGGCTGATTCTTGAATTATGAATATCAATAATACCACGGCTTTTAATGCAAGAGACAAATCCTATTAGTATAAGGATAACCATTAGCGAGAAAATAAATACTTTTCTTTTCATAATATAATCTAT
>NZ_BDHD01000143.1:0-4595 GCF_054786075.1 Treponema sp. R6D11
GGGTGCGCCAGAACAGGAATGTAAGACCTGGAAGAACAGGGAAATTCCTCGATATGACCTATGATGAGTATCTTTCTTTATTCTACGGAGGGATACCGTTATTCTATAAAGATGCGGCGTTAGAACAACCTTTTCAAGGTACTGATAAAATATATCCCAATACGATAATTTATATACCATATGATCTGTTGGAGGAAGATGAAGAAGAAAGTCGTGGAGAAAAAATCGGCGAAATTACTGGTATGATTACCTTGACCGATGTTCCAAATCCTGCGCCAAGAGTGGATATTTATGTTTCTGGGTATGATAGTGTAGGCGAGGAACATTGGTTTTCTTATTCTGACAGTATAAATATAACCGGTTCCGGAACTCTTACAAACATCAGATGGTCAATTCCGATATATGAAAATGATGAGTTTTTCCCTTCAAATGGAAACTTCAGTCTGAGTATTCGGTTGTCGAATGGCAACAGATTTTCTATTGAAATCCCTGCTACTCCATATATTAATAGTGTAAACGCCAATGTGGGCAGTCTTGGGATAGTTAGTCTTAAATACATAACTTTAAGCGGAACTATCAATGTTACTTATAATGGGCAAGCAGTGCCTAGAGTTTTAATTTCCGCCTACGGCACTTCATTGTCATACCCCAGTTATACATCTCTTACTTCTCCCGTAGCCAATGCGCCGTGGTCTATAACAATGCCGGCTTTTAGTTCTTCAACTAATATTAGCTTTTATGTGTCTGGCTTTTCTTCTAATTATGATAATCTTTTTTCGGAGTCTTATGTTAATACAGTAACTGTCTATAATACAGATGTACCGAATATTAACATTAACCTTGGGAATATAACCTCGCCATGACGACAAAATAGACAATATTTGACATTTCAAGCCCTGTTTTTACAGGGCTTTTTTGTGACTTTCCCCTCCTTGTTCGTGTGGTTCGTGGTAGATTTCTTCCTGTTTTTACAGGCTTTTTTACCATAAAAATGTAACAATTTGCCGGTAATAAGCCGATGATTAATAAGAATAACTGTAAATTTGAGTGAATTTCGGTTAGAATTGAACTGGGGAGGTTTTGGAATGTCTGATAGTGATGATCTGGATCTTGATGGCGGTGATGCTCCTGATGCAGGCGGCGCTCCTAAAAAAAGAGGCGGCGGGCTTGGCGGTTTGCTTCCGACGATTTTAAAGTTTGTGGCTATTGGTTTGGGCGCGTTAATTTTTATAGTAACTGTCTGTATTATTACCGTTAATATCCTTAATAAGGGCGGTAAATCTCAGACTGTAATTGTCGATCCCAATGGTCCGTATGTGGGCAAAAGACCGGAGTATAATTATTACGATATGATTGGCTCCATGACGGTCAGAACGAGGGATTTCCCTACCAGTTCCACAGTCAGCGTAGAAATGATAATCGGCTACGATTTAAACGACTTAAATGCGTCAGCGGAATTAGTCAGCCGCAAGTATGAATTGCGAGACTTTGTAAGACAGTATTTCTCGGGGAAATATGCCGCTGACCTTGTTCCCGAAAAAGAAGAAGAACTAAAAGCCGATATTCGCGAAATGTTAAATACCCGCTTTTTGGACACAGCAAGGGCGCGTATCATATTGTTTAATAAGTTCGATGTAATGGAGAATTTCTAAGTTTCTAAGACAGAAAGGAAACATCAGTTTCCTTTCTGTAAAGCTCTTGTCAAGAGCTAAAGATGAGATTATTATGGAGAAAAAGGGAGCTTCAAGGGTAATATGACAGAAGTTCTGTCCCAAGATGAGATAGACCAGTTATTAACCGCGATAAATGCAGGGGATACAGAGCCTGAAGATTTCAGACCTGCCGCTGATAGCCGGAAAATCAAAATATATGACTTCAAACGCCCCGACAAGTTCTCTAAGGAACAGATTCGTACTGTCTCCATTATGCATGAAACTTTTGCCCGCTTAACCACAACAAGCCTTTCAGCCCAGCTTCGCAGTATGGTTCATGTCCATGTCGCTTCGGTAGATCAGCTAACATACGAAGAATTTATCCGTTCTATTCCTACACCGACAACTTTGGCTATTATCAATATGGATCCCCTCAAGGGAAACGCTATTTTGGAAATCGACCCTGCTATTACATTTTCCGTAATTGACCGTCTTTTCGGCGGTACGGGCGAAGGCACAAAATCACAACACGAATTAACAGATATTGAACAATCCGTAATGGAAGGCATTATCGTCCGTATTTTGGGAAATATGCGTGAAGCGTGGACTACAGTTATCGACTTACGCCCTCGTCTTGGACAAATTGACACCAATCCGCAGTTCGCGCAAATTGTACCGCCTACGGAAATGGTCGTTCTTGTAACTCTTGAAACCAAAGTAGGCGATGTAGAAGGCATGATGAACTTCTGTATCCCTTACCTTACCATAGAGCCGATAATCGGCAAATTGTCGGCGCAGTTCTGGTATTCTTCGGTGCGCCGAAACGCCACCACAGAAAACCTCAATGTTCTAAAGGATAAGCTCGCAACGGTCGATGTTAATGTAACAGCCGAAATTGGAAAGATAAATGTACCCGTAAGGGACGTTCTTTCATTGCAGATTGGGGATGTAATAAGGCTTTATAACACGCGCATTGGCGATCCCTATTCATTGAACATCGGCTCCAGAAAGAAGTTTCTGTGCCGCCCCGGTATCATCGGGAAGAAAATAGCGGTTCAGATAACACAAAAAATAGACGAGCTTGGACATGAAGAATTTGAAGAGCTTGCCTCTGAAGGAGATGAATTATGATGAGCGATGGCGCACTTTCTCAGGATGAAATAGACGCATTGCTAGCCGGTGTTGACTCTGGCGGCGGCGGCGCTCCTGCGGCTACAATGACAGCTCCGCCATCAGGCGGCGGCGCAGGCGCAAGTTTTGATGTTAACTCGCTTGAATCGGTTTTTGCTTCAACTACCGGTGCTCTTTCAGCTAACCTTGCCGCTCTGACAGGCACTAAGGTAACTCTTGTCGGTCCTGAAGTTTCGGCTACAGATCGCGATGGTCTTTTAGGTCTGCTTCCCGGTATGGTAACTGTAGTAAATTCTAATTTTACTTCAGGCTTCCCCGGCGAGCATTGTTTTATCTTCTCTGAAGAATCAGCCAAAGCTATCGCAAGCCTTATGACTAAGGAAAACGATATACAGCTTGATGAAATGGCTATGTCCGTAATTGGAGAAGTTGTTTCTCAGATTGCGGGAACACAAATAACAGTTCTTACAGATAAAACAGGAAATAAGTCGATTGCAGCATCGTCTCCTACGGCGGCAAATATAGCGAAAGCCGCGGCGGCGCTTCCCGCCGGTGAGTTTGCCGTTATGACCTATGGTCTTGATATGGGCGACGGGCTTTCGCATCAGATATGGGAAGTTTTAGGTCCGTCTCCGGCGGCTGATATTTCCAACAGTTTAAGCAGTAGCGCTCCGGCGCAAGCAGCACCCGGTATGCAAAATGCCGGAATGAATATGGGGGGCATGGATATGAGCGGAATGAATATGGGAGGAATGGGTATGGGTCAAGGTATGGGCATGTCGGCTAACGTCGGATCTGCCAATGTGCAGCCTGTTCAATTTCCCAATTTGAATCAGCCGCGTCTTGGTCCTCACGAAGCGGGCAACATCGGTCTTATCATGGACGTATCCATGGAAATGACTGTAGAACTTGGACGCACTCGCAAATTAATTAAAGAAATTTTAGGCATGGGCGAGGGCACGATTATCGAGCTTGATAAACTTGCCGGTGAACCTGTAGACATTCTTGTAAACCATAAACTGATAGCCAAAGGCGAAGTAGTAGTTATTGATGAAAACTTCGGCGTGCGTGTAACGGAAATTGTGTCGCCGATGGAACGCATAAACGACATGGGCTACAATTGATTTACCACTGAAAATGCGTTAAAAGGGACGGCAGATATGCCGTCCTTTTTTGTTTTTTTGAACCAACTCCATGACCTCTATGATACCCCACAGTTAAAAATGGTTTTGAAGCAATCGGCAAAAATAAGGACTGGAGTCTTGGCATTTCGTTCCATACGGATAGCGAGTGTAAACGGACAAAATGCTGATGTTGCCGCAAAAAATGGGGTTCTGTAAATACAGACTATATCGCTGGATAAATTTGTCAAATTACAATATAGTAGTTATAGTCCGAAGTAAGGAATATGAAAGAACAGCGTGGGATAAGGTGAGCCGTTGGCTTTCTCATGCGTAAGATGAATGAGAGAGGAGAGAAGAAGATGTGTATAGATATTGTTCCTATATTAACATTAATAGTGGCTATAGCAACATTACTAGCGACTATAGTAACTTGCATTTTTGCATTTTTTATTCCTAAAAGGATAATGCTTAACCAACTGTTTGCAGATTTGTGTGCGGAATATCGTACTCCTGAAATGGGCGGAGCAATATTCGCATTGTTTTCCTTCTATGATAAGTGCAAAGGAAACATTAATAACGAATATATTAATATTTACGAATCCCAAATACAAACAAAACTAAATGATAATGGAACGATAACAGACACCAGTGCGTTTACTTTCTAAATAAGCGTTCTCATACGAGACCA
>NZ_BDHD01000144.1:0-4581 GCF_054786075.1 Treponema sp. R6D11
AAAAGAATATTTCCCCGGAATCAAAAAAATCAAATTTGAGGGGCCAAAGAGCAAGGAAGCGGAAGCCATCCGTTTGGAAAAATATCTTCCGCCGCTTACGGCTTCCGACAAAACCGCCGGAAAGGTAAGCAAGGCGGCCGCGGAATTATACGGCCTTAACGAAGGGACGCTCGTCTCCGCAGGCGGCGGCGACAACATGATGAGCGCGATAGGCACGGGGGCCGTCCGCGACGGCTTCCTTACCATGAGCCTTGGCACTTCGGGCACTCTTTTCGGTTTTTCAAAAAAGCCCGTTATCGATCCCACGGGCAACCTAGCCGCCTTTTGTTCTTCTTCCAACGGATGGCTTCCGCTTCTTTGCACGATGAACTGCACCGTGGCGAGCGAAGAATTCCGCAAGCTTATGGAATTGGACGTAAAGGCGTTTGACGCGGAAGCCGAAAAATCCCCAATCGGCGCGGACGGCATCGTAATCCTGCCCTTCTTTAACGGGGAAAGAACCCCCAACCTGCCCAACGGCAGGGCGAGCATAAACGGCATTACCGCCGCCAACTTTAAGCGCGAAAATTTGTCGCGCGCCGCGCTAGAGTCCGCCATTTTCGGAATGAGAATCGGGCTGGACGGCTTTAAGGCGCTAGGGTTCAAACCTAAGGAAATCCGGCTGACAGGCGGCGGCGCGAAAAGCAAGCTTTGGCAGAACATTGCGGCTAACGTGATGAACCTGCCCGTCCATATCCCGACAAGCTCGGAAGCCGCCGCGATAGGGAGCGCGATTCAGGCGCTTTGGTGCCTGCAGAAGAATACGCATTGGGAAGGGAAGAAAAGTTCGATTGAAGAACTGGCGGACGAGCATGTCGCGTTAGGCGCAAGGATCCTGCCGGACAAAAAGAGCGTAAAGTTGTATGACGACGCTTACGCGGTATATTCCAAGTATCTTGGGGTTTTAAGCCCTTTGTATAAGTAATTTAATTTTATTGGAGGCTAAAATGGCGGATTATTTCGTAGGCGGAAAAGAATATTTCCCCGGAATCAAAAAAATCAAATTTGAGGGGCCAAAGAGCAAGAACCCTCTGGCGTTCAAGTTTTACGACGCGGAAAAAGTCGTGGGCAAAAAGAAGATGAGGGATCATCTGCGCTTCGCTATCGCGTACTGGCACAGCTTTTGCGGCGACGGCGGCGACCCGTTCGGGCCCGGCACGCACATCTTCCCGTGGAATACGGAAGCGAAGGACGCGATGGACGCGGCGGACAAAAAAATGGACGCGGCTTTTGAATTTTTTACGAAGATAGGCGCGGAATACTACGCGTTCCACGACAGGGACGTGGCTCCCGAAGGCGCGAACCCCGCCGAGAGCGAAAGGAACCTTATGACGCTGGTAGCGAAAGCGAAAAAACTCCAAGGTGAAACGGGAGTAAAACTTCTTTGGGGAACAGCTAACGTTTTTGGCAACCCGCGCTTTATGAACGGAGCGGCGACCAATCCCGAATTCGGTGTCGTCGCCCTTGCCGCTACTCAGGTAAAAGCCGCGATTGACGCGACTATAGAACTCGGCGGCGCCGGCTACACTTTCTGGGGCGGCCGCGAAGGCTACATGAGCCTTCTTAACACCGACCTTAAAAGAGAGAAAGAAAACCTCGCGCGTTTCCTTACGATGGCGAGGGACTACGCCCGCAAACAGGGCTTTAAGGGAGTGTTCTACATCGAGCCGAAACCGATGGAGCCGACAAAGCACCAGTACGATTTTGACACGGAAACCGTCATCGGCTTTTTGCGCCAGTGGGGTCTTGATAAGGACTTCCGCATGAACATCGAAGCCAACCACGCCGAGCTCGCCGGTCACGAATTCGCCCACGAGTTGGAAACCGCCGCCGTCTCCGGCTTCTTCGGCTCGGTGGACGCCAACCGCGGCGACGTGCAGAACGGCTGGGACACCGACCAGTTCCCGATGAGCTATTACGAAACCGCGATGGCGATGTTCACAATCCTTAAAATCGGCGGCTTCACGACCGGCGGCTTAAACTTCGACTCGAAAATCCGCAGAAACTCCGTAGACCCCGCGGACCTCTTCGTCGCCCACATCGGCGGCATGGACACCTTCGCCGTAGGTCTTGAAGTAGCGCAAAGAATCATCGACGACGGAATTATCCCGAACTTCGTGAGAGACCGTTACGCGTCATTCACATCCGGCGACGGCGCGAAATTCAGCAAGGGAGAGCTTACGTTGGATCAGTTAGCGAAGATTGGAACGGACGCCGGATACGGCAAGACGGGCATTACGAGCGGAAAGCAGGAATATTTGGAGAATGTGTTGAATAGTTATTTGCTGGGGCTGTAGGCCGAAAGAGCGATAAAACAAAAAACCCTCGCGCCTGCGAGGGTTTTTTTTGCTTGTATCGGTAAAATTAATTAGAAGCTACTAGCGTACACGCTGCCTGATAACGTAATAAGCAGTGTAATGCTAAACGGCCTGTTGAAGGCGTCGGCGGTGTGGGTGTAATAGTAGCCGTCTTTGTTGCCTAGGGCCATCGGGACGGCGAGGTAAACTTCTATGTAGTCGGCGGGCGTAAAGGTAAACCCGGGGACAACCTGGTAGGAATTTTCCGCGGTGGAAAAATTTACGCCTGTAAAAAACTTCGGGTCGCCTTTTAAGTCGAACCTGTATACGAAACTAAACCCTAAATAAAACTGATCCAAAATATCTACCGTTTCCTGTTCAGTAAAATCGGTTTTTGGCTTGAAAAAATAAGTGTTTCCCTCGCCGTTGTAAAAAACCGTGCCGCCAAGGGTGATTTTGTTGTCATAGAAATCCCTTCCAACCCCGATACTGGAGGCGAAGCTTACGGCGTTATCCGTGTGGGTGTTTACCGCTACAAGCCATTCGTTGTAAAGTTCCGTTTTTCCCAACGTGGTTTTCATCGATAAAAATCCGCGTGTGGGCATGGCATCGCGCTGGTAAAACACCCCCATGTCCAAATCTACCCATCGCAAAGCTATGTTGTATTTCGCCCCAAAAGCCAATTCTTTCAGTTGTTCGGGAATTCTATTTCCCGCGATATCTACCCTTGTTAATGCCAAGGCCTGAAAGCCGCCGATACCTATCGGGACATCGGCTTTTACGACGTATGAAGGGCCGAAAGGTCCCACGTCCGGCACGCGGGCGAGCAAGTTTGTAAAACCGGAATGTCCCCAGGAGTGTTCGTATTTTCCGGCGCGGATAAAAACCCTGTTTAAAAAATTATAGTCGAAAAAGAAATCGCCTAACGCGAAATAAAAGCCGGGAACGCCGTAACCTAAGGACGTGTAAACCTTAAACGTTTCGGAAATTTGGGCGTTAATGCTTAAATTGGAAACCATTTTAACGCCCTGCCCCCAAGTTCTCTGTTCCGTTCCGTCCCAATGCCAGGGCGCGAGGGTCCAGCCCGGCGCGAAGCCGCCCTGAAAATCAAAAGAAGTACCAAAGATTATGCCGCTTTTGTTTACGTTTACCGGAGAGGCGTCCGCCGGCGCCGCCGAGGCGTTTTCCTTTGCGGTAAAGGACTCGTCAAAAATGGAGTCGAAATCTATATCCAAAAGATCGTCTTTCGCCTGAGCCGTTACATGGAAAGTAAGGAGGGAAATAAGAATAAGGAAAATAAATAATTTTTTCAATGGTTTACGTTTTCTAGGAAAGTTTTGGAAAAAATATAATCGGCGACTTTTGTAAAAGACGGCTTGGTAATGGTAAATTGCGTTTTTTCATTTACAAAAGTTCCGTTAATTACGGCGCCTTTTAAGGTTTCCACAAAAAGAATCTGCTTGGGGACATAATAGCCGCCCATGTTGTAATAATCGGAAACGGCCGTCGTCCGCAGAAGCTGTCCGGACAGGCTGTAATCTTCCGTTTTTCTAAGCAGGAAGTCTTCGCTAATCCAAACTTTCATTTTTGGGTACGTTACGTCGTTTGTTACGGCTTCCAGCGTAAGAAGCCTACAGTTAAAACGCCCGAGCTTAACGTCCGTGCCTTCTACCACTTTGTAGTCCTGCGCCAAAGTGGAGCGGGTAAAATCCGAATTGCGCGCGTTCGTGTTTTGGAAACGGTCCGAGCTTGAAGTCGTGTTAAAACGTCGGCTTTCCGGATCGTAAAACCACAGGGTTTTCCCTTCTTTAAGATACCCCTGCCCCTTACTGATCGGCGGCTGCATGATAACAATCACATACTGCTCTTTCGCGTCCCTGCGGAAAACGCCCGCGACGGTCGTGGTGCGCGACTGGCCGGGCTTGTCCTGAACGATAGTGTATTCCGCCGAAAAATCCGTATCAAAATAACTTACAAGGGAATCGACCTTTGCCAGAAGCTCCTGATCGGACGCCTGCAAAGCGTGAACGGTACAGAATAAAATCAACATTACAAAAAATTTCTTTTTTATCATAAAGCCTCTCCTGATAATAACGCCGGAAGATTTCTTTTAGAAGCCCTTAACGACGGGAAAAACGAGGCGCAGATACGCGTGATAAAAACCCGGGCGACGTTAATTAACACCGTTTTAGGCTGATACTTCACGAGAGGGCTAGGGAGATGGGTATTATGAGGGCGATTGGTT
>NZ_BDHD01000145.1:0-4567 GCF_054786075.1 Treponema sp. R6D11
TAAAAACGCAGTTTGCCTCTACGCCGTATTCTTTCGCCTCGTCCTTAAAAAGGTCCACGTCGGGGCCGTTGCCTACGATTACGAGCATGGTGTCGGGATTTTTTTTAAGAATGTCGGGAAGTATTTTTATTAGGAAACTGATGTTTTTTTCCCTTGCGACCCTGCCCGCCATTAGGAGCAATTTTTTTCCGTAAGTTTCTGGAAAGAGCGCGTTAAACGCCTCCTTGAACGCCTCGATTTCCGCCTTGTCATGTATGAAAAGCGCCGGGTCAATGCCCGTTGGCAGAATGAAAGTTTCGGCGTCCGGCCTGTACTTGTGAACGACGGCTTCAATCTGCGCCGTGGGCACGATCACCTTGTACGACCGTCTTATGGCGTTTTTTAAAATATTGCGTATAAACAACTTTACCAGAAAAATCGGAAACATAGGGAAATAATTGGGGGAAATTACAAAAAAACTTATTGAAATTTACAAAGATACAATTTCATCTTATATGAAGGATTACGGTAAACCGCGCTCGCCCGTATGGGAACTTGTAACGAACAAGCGCTGGTGGGAAATAAACAACAAAATTATAAGAAAAAAGACTAAATTGAAATTAAAGGAGCTCCATTCAAAAATTACACGAAACTACAAAAATTGACGTTTACAGGCCATCCTTTTGTTAAAAAGGACATCTTTTCAGCTTTTAGTCATAAAATTTTTAACCTTTATTCCTTGACCCTTACGGAAATTTTTATTATTTTTACATATAGAAAGCTCAAATTAACTTGTATTGACCGGAGGTGTCAGTTATTAAATATGGCAAAACATGATACGGAGAATAACATAGACGAAACGCAGGGCGGCGGCGCTCCAGAAGCGCAGGCCGCCGAATCGGTTAAAGATGCGGAAAACGAAACCCCGAATGGCACTCAGGACGGCGAAGAACAGGCCGCGGAGCTTACTCCTGAGGAAAAAATAACCGAATTAGAGTCTCAAATCGCAGAATTGCGCGACCAGCTTCTGCGAAAAGCAGCCGATTTTGAGAATTTCCGCAAAAGAATGAACCAGGAAAAGCAAAACGCGATTGAATACGCCAACCAAAGCCTTCTTTTGGACATAATTCCCGTAATCGACGACTTTGAAAGGGCGATTCAGGCGGGCGAAGGCTCTAAGGACATAAACGCCCTTTTGGAAGGCATCAAAATGATCGAAAAGCGGCTGACCGGCCAGCTTGAAAGCAAGTGGGGGCTTAAGCGCTTCGTTTCCGCAGGGGAGCCGTTCGACCCGAACAGGCACGAGGCCCTTATGGTGGAAAAATCCCCCGATATAACCGAGGCGGTCGTGAAAGAAGACCTTTCCAAGGGGTATTTGCTTAAAGAAAGGGTGATCCGCCCTTCAAAAGTAAAAGTTTTAATGCCGGAAGACAAGTAGCAAATACGGGAGGCTATTCAAAATTCCCCGTAAATTCGATATATTTTTATAAGAGGAAGGAGAAGAAAAATGGGAAAGATTATAGGTATTGACCTTGGAACAACCAATTCATGCGTGTCCGTGCTTGAAGGCGGCGAACCAATAGTTATTCAAAACTCCGAAGGCGGGCGAACAACCCCGTCCGTAATCGGCTTTACAGGCAAAGGCGAAAGGGTCGTAGGCGCTCCGGCTAAAAACCAGATGATCACAAATCCGGAAAATACCGTATTTTCAATCAAGCGTTTTATGGGACGCCGTTTTTCGGAAGTCGGCAGCGAAATGAAGCTTGTGCCCTACCGCGTGACGGAACAGGGCGACGACGTGCGCGTCGACATCGACGGGAAGAAATACTCGCCGCAGGAAATTTCCGCCTTCATTTTACAGAAGATGAAACAGACCGCCGAGGACTACCTTGGCGAACCCGTCACGGAGGCGGTAATTACCGTTCCCGCCTACTTTAACGACGCCCAGCGTCAGGCGACAAAGGACGCGGGCAAAATCGCCGGTCTTGAAGTAAAGCGCATCATTAACGAGCCGACCGCCGCCTCTTTGGCGTTCGGTTTTAACAAAGATTCCAAAAAAGACAAAGTCATAGCCGTCTACGATCTTGGCGGCGGCACTTTCGACGTTTCCATTCTTGAATTGGGCGACGGCGTTTTCGAGGTAAAATCCACGAACGGCGACACCCACTTGGGCGGCGACGACTTCGACCGCCGAATAATGGAATGGCTTATCGCCGAATTCAAAAAAGACACCGGCATCGATCTTGGCAACGACAGAATGGCGTTACAGCGCCTGCGCGAAGCCGCGGAAAACGCGAAGATTCAGTTGTCCGCCACGCAAACTACGGAAATTAACATACCGTTTGTCACCGCCGACCAGAGCGGCGCCAAGCACCTGCAAAAATCCCTTACCCGCGCGAAGTTTGAACAGATGGTGGAAGACCTTCTTGAACGCTCGAAAGAACCGTGCAGAAAAGCGCTCGCGGACGCGGGTCTTACCGCGGACAAGATTGACGAGGTTATCCTTGTCGGCGGTTCAACACGCATTCCCGCCGTCCAGCAAATAGTAAAAGACCTTTTCAAAAAAGAACCCAACAAGGGCGTTAACCCCGACGAAGCGGTCGCGGTTGGCGCCGCTATTCAGGGCGGTATCCTCGGCGGCGACGTTAAGGACGTTCTTCTGTTGGACGTTACCCCGCTGTCATTGGGAATAGAAACATTGGGCGGCGTTATGACGAAGCTCATCACGCGCAACACGACGATTCCCACCCGCAAGAGCCAGATTTTCTCCACCGCGGCGGACGGCCAGACGGCGGTCTCAATCCAGGTGTTGCAGGGCGAGCGCGAGATGGCGAGCCAGAACCGTGTGCTTGGCCGCTTCGACCTTGTGGGCATCCCTCCCGCCCCGCGCGGAGTTCCGCAGATAGAGGTAACTTTCGACATAGACGCAAACGGCATAGTACACGTAAGCGCGAAAGATCTCGGCACTGGCAAAGAGCAGAAGATACGGATCGAAAGCTCCAGCGGCCTGAGCGACTCGGACATTGACCGCATGGTAAAAGAGGCGGAACTCCACGCCGAAGAAGACAAGAAAGAGCGCGAGAAAGCCGAAGTGCGAAACGACGCCGACTCGATGATTTACGCCACTGAGAAAAACATCAAAGACTTGGGCGACAAGGTGAGCGCGGCGGACAAATCCAAAACGGAGGAAGCCATCGCCGACCTGAAAAAAGCGCTTGAGGGCGGCGACCTTCAGGCCATCAAGGACAAGACAGAGGCGCTCAAACAGGCGTCCTACAAAATAGCCGAAGAAATTTACAAACAGCAGGGCGCTTCAGGACAAGGCGGCGCTCAGGGCGCAGGCCCCGGCCCCGACATGGGCGCGGGCGGCGGCTTTGATCCCGGCGCGGGCGGCGGCAACACCAAGAGCGCCGAAGACGCGGACTACGAAGTGGTAGATGATAAGTAATGGCAAAGCGGGATTACTACGAAGTTCTTGGCGTACAGAAGACCGCGACCAAAGACGAGATAAAAAAGGCGTACCGTAAACTCGCCGTCCAGTACCACCCGGACAAGAACCCGGGCGACAAGCAGGCCGAAGAAAAATTTAAAGAGGCGACCGAGGCCTACGAGATTCTCGGCGACGATCAGAAGAAAGCCGCATATGACCAGTACGGACACGCAGGCGTCGAAGGCATGGGCCAGAGCCACGACTGGAGCAACTTCCGCGGGTTCGAAGACATCTTCGACGGCGGCTTCGGCAGCATATTCGAAAGTTTTTTTGGCGGCGGTTTCCGCAGGGGCGGTTCGGCGGGCGTAAGGCAGGGGGCGAACCTGCGCTACGACGTCGAAATCCCGTTTAAGGACGCGGTCTACGGCACAAAAGTTGAAATTCAGTATTCACATAACGAAGCCTGCGAAACCTGCAAAGGTTCCGGCTCGGCGGACGGATCCAGCAAAAAAACCTGCCCGACGTGCCGAGGTACGGGGCAGATTCGGCACAGCCAGGGATTTTTCTCGGTAGCCGCCACCTGCCATACCTGCCACGGCGAAGGGTACGTCATCGAAGCGCCGTGCAAGGACTGCGGGGGAACGGGAACGCAGAAAAAGCGGCAGAAGATAATGGTTACGATCCCGTCCGGCACCGATAACGGGAAACGCGTCGTAATTCCCAAACAGGGGGACGCGGGCCCCAACGGCGGACAGGCGGGCGACCTCTATGTGTTCATCAGGGTAAAGCGCCACGAATACTTTGAAAGGCAGGGGCACGATCTTTACTGCGCCGTCCCAATCTCCATTGCTCAGGCGGCTCTTGGCGCGAACATTCATGTTACGTCCCTCGATAATAAGAACATAAAGGTAAAAGTGCCTGCGGGCATTCAAAGCGGAAAACTTCTCCGCATCCGAGGCGAGGGCGTCCCTTCAGGCGGAGCGCACGGCGACCTGTACATAAAAGTCATCGTGCAGATACCCGAAAAACTTTCCCGCCGCGGAAAAGAACTGCTTGAAGAACTTGCAAAATCCGAAGGCCAAAACGACAGCCCTAAACCAATCGCGCTTTCATTCCTGTTGGGGAAGAAGAACTAGTTCGAAAAATTTCACACAAAGA
>NZ_BDHD01000146.1:0-4550 GCF_054786075.1 Treponema sp. R6D11
AGGCGGTCCCTTGGTAGACGGCGAAGGGCGGCTTGTTGGAATTGTTTTTGCCGGTATCGCGTATCATCAGGGACTGAACTTCGCCATCCCCGCGGAAACGCTCGCCGCGGCCCTTCCGGCTATGATAAAAGGCGGGAAAGCGCAGAGGCCATGGCTTGGCCTTACATTATGTGAAACATTGCAGGGGGCCCAGATCATCTACACCTCGCCCAATACCCCCGCCTCGCGCCAGCTTTTGCGCGAAGGCTCCTACATAAAATCAATTAACGGAAAGACGATAACGGCGGCACAGGGCACCCTGATACCCGCGATGCAAAGTATTATTTTTCCGGCGGGCCCTGGGGAACTTGTCGCCATTGAAACAGTCGACTCGGAAGGCGTAGTAAAGAAAAATATTCTTATGACCGTCCGCCGCCCGGATCTTCCTTTGTCGGACGCGGCAAAAGTGGACAAACGCGAAAGAGTGGCGGCCCCCTTGTTCGGCATGATTCTTTCCCCCGTGTACGGCGGTTTATTTTCGTCTAACTTTGTCGTAACAAAAGTCGTGCGCGGCTCTGTCGCCGACGAGGCCGGCATCTCGGAAAATGATCCGATATCAATTAACCGTATGCGCGTGATGGAAAATGACGGTTATGTGCTTATGGATATTTCGATAAAGAAACGCAGAATGGGGTATCTGGAGACCAATATGCAGCTGCCCGCATGGCTGGATTCGCCGGACACTTTGTAGATGACGACTCTCCTAAACGGGCAAAAAACGTCAAAAAACGACCCTATAATTCATTTTATCGGAACGGCGGACGAGCTTAATTCCCATTTGGGGCTTGTAAAGGCCCTGCTTGAAGGCGGCAGTGATGCCGATAGCGCCGCGCGCCTGTTCATCGAAGAAATTCAAAAGAACCTTATGAAGCTTATGTCGCATGTTTCCGATCCTTCGGACGTTAAATATGTTTTTTCAGAAAAAGAACCCGCCTGTCTGGAAAAAGAAATTAACAGGATAAACGCACTGCTTCCGAAACAAACTCAATTTGTATTGCCCGGGCGCGACGTTATTGAAGCCCAAATCCATATCGCAAGAACCGTCGCCAGAAGAACGGAAAGGCTGTTTGCCGCCCTTAATGAAGAACTGCCGTTAAGCCATGACGCGGGCGTTTATTTAAACAAGCTTTCGGGCTATTTATTTGCCTTATCGCAACTGTCGCGTAATTAACGCCATTGAATCGAATTTTTAACCTATTTTAAACGATATTTCCACTTGAAATAACGCCTTTTTTAACGTAAAATTGTGTAAATATTACTTTTCATTATTCAGACAATGGGAGTGCATGGGCTTTGAAAACTATTTTTATTGTTGATGATAATGATGTCAATCTTATTGCCGCGGAAAAAGCCTTGTCAAAATACTACAATGTTTACACGCTTCCGTCCGCAGCCGATATGTTTGAGCTTCTAAACAACATTATTCCGAACCTGATCCTTTTGGATATAATTATGCCAGAGATGGACGGTTTGGAGGCGATGGCAAAATTAAAAGTCGACACAAATTATATGGATATTCCCGTCATATTTTTAACAAACAAAAACGATCCCGCGACGGAAGCCACGGGTTTTGAAATGGGGGCGGTAGATTTTATTTCCAAGCCGTTTTCCGAAGCCGTATTGGTTAACCGGATAAAAACCCACTTAAATATTGACGAAATTATCCGCGAAAGAACCGCGTTGCTTGAACAGAAGACCGAAAGCCTTCAAAGAATAAAAACCAGCATGGTCTCTGTTATGGCGGAAATGCTTGAAAGCAGGGATAAAACTACGGGCGGTCATATAGAAAGGACGACCGAATATCTGCGGCTGTTAATTAACGCGATGAGAGAAAGAGGCGTGTATGTTGACGAATTGGACACATGGGATATTGATTTGGCCGTTTCGTCGGCAAGACTGCACGATGTCGGCAAAATCGCCGTTTCCGATTTAATTTTGAACAAGCCCGCCAACCTTACAAAAGAAGAATTTGAAATAATGAAAATTCACGCCGCGGAAGGGGAGCGCATAATCGATAAAATTATCAGCCAGGCGGGAGACGAGGATTTTTTGCATTTCGCCAAATTATTCGCAAGTTACCATCACGAAAGATGGGACGGGCAAGGATACCCGCACGGCTTAAAAGGAGAAGAGATTCCCCTGCAGGGGCGCGTAATGGCGGTTGTCGACGTTTATGACGCTTTGTCGTCGAAACGCCCGTACAAGCCAGCGTTAAGCGCCGAACAGGTTATTAATATCATTATGGAAAGCAAGGGGAAGCAGTTTGATCCTCAGATAACGGAAGTATTCTATGAAATAAGGGATCAGTTTACCAAGGTAGCTTCATGCCTTTAATACGGCCGTTCATAAATAAATTACTGACAAGAATAATAAAAAAACATTTGTCTTTCGAAGCGGACGAACAGCTGCAAGTTTTGCTTGACGCTACCCCCCTTGTCATGAATTTTTGGAACAGGGAATATAAAAACATCTTAACCAATGCCGAGGCGGTAAAACTGTTTGAAGTGGCAAGCAAGCAGGAATATCTAGACAGGTTTTTTGAACTTTCGCCGGAACGCCAGAAAGACGGAAGACTGTCGAGTGAAAAGGCGTACGAATATATAAAAAAAGCGTTTGACGATGGGTACTGCCGGTTTTTATGGGATCACCAGAAACTGAACGGGGAAATTATTCCCTGTGAAATTACGCTTGTCCGCGTCAGTTATCAAAATGACTATATTGTTACCGGATACACGCGCGATCTTCGCGAAATGACAAAATTAATGGGCGAAAAACAAAACGCGGAACAGTCAAGCCGCCATAAAAACGCGTTTCTTGCCAATATGAGCCATGAAATACGGACGCCGATGAACGTGATTTTGGGCATTACCGAAATACAACTGCAAAATGAAAAGAATTCAAAGGAAACAAAAGAAGCGTTAACCAATATTTACAATTCAGGCTTTCTGCTTTTAAAAATTATCAACAACATATTGGACCTTTCTAAAATAGAAGCGGGCAAACTGGATCTGGAGCCGGTTAATTATAATGTCGCCGATCTTATTAACGACACGTTAAATATGTTTGTAATGCATTACGACAATAAGCCGATTCATTTTGTAATTCATGTGGACGATAATATTCCTTCGTCACTATTCGGCGACGATCTGCGGATAAAGCAAATTTTAAATAACCTTCTTACGAACGCTTTTAAGTATACCGACCAAGGCGAGATTTTGTTCTCTGTTTCCGCCGAGTCGGAAAACGGCGTTGTTAAAATTGATAATAACAGGATAAAGCTTGTTTTCCGCGTGCAGGATACCGGGCAGGGCATGACCAAGGAACAGCTTGGAGAATTGTTTGAGGAATACACCCGTTTTAACCTTGAGGCCAACCATGCCGTAGACGGTATCGGGCTTGGCATGCCGATTACAAAGTACCTTGTGCAAATTATGGAAGGCGATATATCAGTCGAGAGCGAACCGAAAAAAGGCTCGGTGTTTACGGTCAGCCTGCCCCAGGTGATAGCGGACAATACCCCTCTCGGCAAGGAAGCGACGGAAAAATTTAAAAAGTTCCGTATTGGGCAGGCGTTGTCAGCGCATAATCTGCCTCAAATTGACCGTGAGTATATGCCGTACGGCAGAATCTTAATCGTGGACGATGTGGAAACCAACCTGTATGTCGCCCGCGGGCTTATGGATCTTTACGGTTTGTCGACGGAAACCGTCACAAGCGGATTTGACGCGATAGAAAAGATTAACTCAGGCTGCACTTACGATATTGTTTTTATGGACCATTTTATGCCTAAAATGGACGGAATACAGGCGACGAAAATCATACGGGATATAGGGTATCAAAGGCCGATTGTCGCTCTTACCGCCAACGCGATGATAGGACAGGCGGAAATATTTATAGAAAAAGGTTTTAACGGGTTTGTTTCCAAGCCTATAGACGTGCGCCAGTTGGACGCGATACTTAACAAGTTTGTCCGCGACACGCAATCGCCGCAGGTGGTAGAGACCGCCAGAAAACTTAAAGCAAGGTTAAAAAACAATGCCGCCAAAACAAAACAGTCAAATTACGACGAAAAAATCACCCATGCTTTTATAATGGAGGCTGAAAAAGCCGTTTCTACGCTTAAACAACTGATGGAAAATAATTTTAAAAGGCAGGACGACCTGCAAAGTTACATAATAAGCGTTCATTCGATGAAAAGCGCCCTTGGAAATATGTATGAGGCGGAACACGCGCTCATGGCGGCTAATCTTGAAAAAGCCGGATTGGAAAAAAATATTTCGGCAATTAAGAGCGATACGCATGTATTTATAGAAGCGTTGGAATCGTTAATTAAAAAATATAAGGCGAAAGAAAAAGAAGAAGTTGTTTACCCCGATAATAAGGAATTACCCGCCGAAGATACAGAGTTTTTATTGGAAAAACTGTCTGTTATTAAATCGGCATGTGAAAAACTTGGCTAAAAACGGAAAACCAAACCAGAAGCCTCGCCTCGCAGTATCACGCCGTAAAGG
>NZ_BDHD01000147.1:0-4516 GCF_054786075.1 Treponema sp. R6D11
GATCGTTAAATGTAGTAAAGCGTTTTGCGGTACTCCATGTTTGTCCGCCGTTGTCGCTGGTTTTAAAATAAAGCTGGAACGACGAGGAAGTTTCTATGTCGGTAACAAGGGATTGAAAAAAGATAATATCCTTGTTTCCGACGCTGGCGTGGGCGGGAAGGAAATTGAGCGCGAGGTTGTTTTCCGGCGCGAATACTTCGAACGGCGACCATGTGACCCCGTCGTTGGAACGGGCGTAATGGGTGGACAGCGACTGCGATTGACCCCTTGTTACAAAGAGAAGATAGCCGCCGTCCGCGCGGACGAATATGCGGGGGGCGAGGGAGCTTTACTACATTTAACGATCCTGTCACGCAGACTCAGGCCAGCGCCAATCATTTTGACAACCAGCGTCCGCATCTTTCAAAATACGGAGACAACCTGTTACTGGTTTGGGAACGGCACTACTCCGCCCAATCGCCCCAAATCTACAGCGCGACGATTGATCCGGGCGGCTATATTTTAGGCCGCGTCGAAAAGGTAAACAGCGAAGACGCGTATTGCAACAATCCGATAGGTTTTGTTTACAAGGATAATCCGATAGTGGTCTGGTTCGACAACCGCCGAGGCAACAACCGGATTATCATGGCGCAGAAGGACAGTATCGGCTGGCAAAACCAGCCGCTTTCCAGCGCCTCGACGGAATCGTCGTTCGCAAGACCCGTCGCCAGCGGCGACAACATGTTCATTTTCTGGCAAAGCACAGTGCAGAACACGCCAAGAATCGTCCTGCTTTCGCCCGATCATACGGTAAACAGCCCGCGCATCTCCGCCGTAAACTTTAACCCTTCAATACCCAGCCGCGCTGAAAAGGCGCGTTTTACGTGGAATATCCCCTTTGACACTTCCGGTATTCTAGGATTTTCCTGGGCATGGTCGCAGGACGCGGCTACAAAGCCGGCCAATCAAATCTCGGTCTATAATACCGGCAATACCCAAAACCTCAATTTGGAGCTTAATGCGGACAAAGACGGAACGTGGTACTTCTTCGTATCGGCGCAGGACTACGCGGGTAACTGGTCCGTTCCCGCCTTAATGACTTACAATAGAAAAACCTTGCCGCCTCCTGCGCTTACGATAAACCAGCCCGCGACGGACAGCCTCGGGTATCTTGCGTCCAACAATTTTAAAATCACATGGCAGCCGTCGCAAGACACGTTCGTCGCAGGTTACACTTGGAACCTTCAATCTTTGGCAAATGAACAAACCGCGGTCAGCGCGCCCCCTTCCAGGATTATGGGTACGGCCACCTCCGTGGAATATTCAAATAACGATAACGGCCTGTACGCGTTCACAGTTTCCGCGATTGACCGCGCGGGGAACATAGGGCCGCAGTCCTACATAATATTCAAAACAAACAAATTTAAACCCTACACGAGCGTAAGTTTTGTTGACGCGAAGCAGGACGTGCAGGGAACGCTCTCGATAAAGATAATCGGGCGCGGTTTTTCCAACGGCGGGAATATAACTTCGGTTGTTTTGGAAAACAGCGCCAAACAGGATATTCCCGGTTTGTTCGCGATTTTATCTGACAGGGAAATCGGCGGCCTTAAATTTGAAAACCTTGAAGAAGGCCAATACAAATTAAAATTACTGCACCCCGTCAGGGGCTGGTATACCGCGCCTTCCGCCATTTCGGTATCAAGAAGCGCAACGGTAAAAATCGGCGACTATTCGCAAACATGGAGTCCCTCATGGAAAACTGGGACAAGCAAGATAACACTTAACCCCGCGGCGATCCTCGCGGCGGTACTTATATTATTCTGCGCTCTTGGAACAGTTGCCGCGATACGGGGAATTGTCGGAGTAGCCGCCGAGAGCGCGGCAATAAAACAGGAAGCGCTTGCCATAATTACAGGAGAATTTATGCCTATGGAGAAAAAACACAAAATCGCCCGGATAAGTAAAAAAGGAACCGGGCTTCGTTTTAAATTCGCGTCGTTTACAATCGCGTTAGTTCTTTTGGTAATTATAATGATCTCCACGCCAATGTATATTCTTATGACGACATCACAGCGCGAAACGCGGCTGGACGGACTCTATTCCCGCTCCAAGGTATTGTTGGAAGGCCTCGCTTCCAGCGCAAGGGCGTATTTGCCGATGGGGGATCAGGGGGCCGTTGAAATGGGCTTCCTTCCCGCCCAATCGGCGGCGCTTCCCGAAGCGAAATATATTACCATTACCGGTTACAGGCCGGGCTCCACGCATAACGATCATGTTTGGGCGACAAACGATCCCGACATTCTTTCCAAGATTGACACGACCGAATTCCGCCCCGGCGTATCGCGGATTACGGACGTTCTTACTCCGTCTTACGAACAGTTCAGCATGGACCTTAACAACAGGGCGCGAAGCGAAGTGGGAGACCTTTCCCGCAGTATCGTAGACTTGTTGCAGGAAGGCCAGTCCCTCGCGATCCGCTTAGACGCCGCGAGCATGCAGCGCGTCGCCGACATTCAGGTGACAATCCGCTCGTTGGAAGTAAACCTTACCGAAAGGCTTACAAGGATAGGCGGGGAAATACATTCCTATCCTGATTTTACGGACGAAAGCATATTAAAAGATAAAAACAGAACGTTTATCTTCTATAAACCGGTAATGTTCCGCCAAGGTGCCGACGACAACTATTTCCGCGGCTTAATCCGCCTGGAAGTGTCGTTGGACTCGATCATGGCTGCCATCTTCAGCGAACAGTTACTGCTGTTGCGCACGATTATAATCGTCGCCCTCGCAGCGACTCTCATGGGAATCGCAGGCGCGTTTATTCTTTCCTCGTTGATTGTCCGGCCTATACAAAAACTTGTTAGCCACATCGAAATTATCCGCGACACGGAAAACAAGGCGAAACTTGAAGGCGTGGACATAAACATTACCACCAAAGACGAACTTGCGATTTTGGGCAACACGATTAACGACATGACCCACGGCCTTGTAAAAGCGGCAATGGCGGCATCTGACCTTTCAATCGGCAAGGAAATTCAAAAGAAATTTATTCCTTTGGATTTGGACAAACAGGGCAACAAGCAGACAAGCGGCTCCAAAGACGCTGCGAACCTCAATTTCTTCGGCTACTACGAAGGCGCGAAGGGCGTATCCGGCGACTATTTCGATTACAGGGATTTGGACGGCCGTTACTACGCCATTATCAAATGCGACGTCGCGGGCAAGGGAATACCGGCGGCGCTCATCATGATTCAAGTGGCGACCATGTTCCTTAACTATTTCAAGCAGTGGAAGCAAAACGCGAAGGGAATGCACATAGAGGAAGTCGTGTATCAGATAAACGACTTTATTGAAACCCTCGCGTTCAAGGGCCGTTTTGCCGCCTTTACGCTCTGTCTTTTCGATTCAGAGACGGGAACCGCGCGTTTCTGCAACGCCGGCGACAACATCGTCCACCTTTACGACGCTTCGGAAGGGAAGCTTAAAGTGATCACATTGCCGCAGTCCCCCGCCACCGGCGTACTCCCCAACTTTATGATAGAGTCCTCCGGCGGCTACAACGTCCAAACCGTAATGGTAGACCACGGCGACATCCTACTGCTCTACACTGACGGTATTGAAGAGGCGAAACGGAAATTCCGCGACAGTAATTTTAAGGAAATAATCTGTAATGAAGGCCCCGCCGACACGCCGCACGAAAACCACCTGTGCGGACAGGCGGACGAGGAAATGACCCCCGAGCGCGTAGAGGAAATTATCAACGCGGTAATGGCAAAAAAGACATATTCCCTAAAAAAATACCATAATCCCGAAGGCGATACGGAACTTCAATTTGATTTCTCGTCCTGCAAAGGCAACGCCGAAGAGGTAATAATGGCGATGGTGTCCGTGGAAAAAATGTTCCGTTGCTACAAGAACCCGAACGCCGGCGAAGATGCGCGCGTTTTAGTGGATAAAAAAGTGGACGGTTTCCTTAAAAACCACTTCCTTCAATACAGGAAATATTGTATAAATACAAAGGAATACCCAGAAAATGAAGCGTACATGTATTACACTCATGTTAAGGAAGACGAGCAGTACGACGATCTTACCATTTTGGGAATAAAGAGAAAGTGAGGTTATTATGACATTCGGCGAAAGAATGAATGAATTAATGGAACAGGGCCTGGCGGCGTCAAAAGAATTCGCGATAAAAGCCAGCGCTAAAGCGCAGGATCTAGGCGAACGCGGCATCCTGCTTTTGGAAATAAAACAGCTCGAAATGCAGGCGCAAAAACTGATAACCCGCATGGGAAACGACGCCTACATCGCCTTTACGGAAAGGGATCAAAGTACAATCGACCGCGAGCAGGCTGAGTTTAAAATCACGTTAAAGGATATCGCCGCGATTAGGGACACGATTGAGAAGAAGGAAAAAGAGTTAAGAGAACGCAAGCCTGTGTGAGATGGGCAAATTTGGCTAAAAACGCCAACAGGTTATCGGCTGTTTTTTAATTTGTTAGTTACAAAAAAAAGTACCGCGCTGGTGATTAAT
>NZ_BDHD01000148.1:0-4493 GCF_054786075.1 Treponema sp. R6D11
GCGCCGCCGCCGTAATATTCATAAACTACCCTGGCGCAGCTTGGGGCGGGTCTGGAAACTCCCTCAAAATAGATGTTTTTCCCCAATCTTTCGGATTCGCTGGAGTGGTGGTCGAACCACAGCTTGCAGCCTTTGATGTAAGGAATATTCGCCAATATATCGTTATCCGTGGCTTCTATAAGCCCATCTTGAATATCTTTAGGATGTACAAATTTCCATTCATCAATGAGTCCCAAATATACTAAGAGCGCTCCGCAAGCCAGGGTAGTTTATGAATATTACGGCGGCGACGCCAAACTGGGGAAATTCGCGGAGATGATTCACTATGTGGACAAGGTGGATTCAGGCGACCTTACCCCCGATGAAATTTTAGACCCCAAAGGCTGGGTGCTTCTTGGCTTTATCATGGACCCGCGCACGGGCCTTGGCCGTTTCAGAAATTTTACAATCAGCAACTACGATTTAATGAAAGAGCTTGCTTTGGCGTGCACCGAAAAAAATATTAACGAAATCCTCGTTATGCCGGACGTAAAAGAAAGGCTGGATTTATACTTTGAACAGACAGAAAGCTATAAAGAGATGATTCTTAAATACGCCAAACCGATGGGCAACGTCATTATGATAGACCTGCGTAACGTGGAAACAATCTACGCCGGAAACCGCTTCTTTATTTACACGCTTTTCCCCGAACAGAATATTTCATGCTGGGTTGTGGACGGGCGCAATAAAGTTAACGTCGCCATTACGGTAGGGTACAGCATTATCAACCGTACTTCGACCGTGGATGTCGGCGCGCTTTTGCTCTATTACGGCGGCGGCGGACACAAGCAGGTGGGTACCTGCCAGGTTCCCTACGACGACGCGGACAAAGTCATCGCCGAAATCTTAGAGAAACTGCACTAATCAACAGTAAACACCCTATTCCTCAGAGACGCGGCTAGTTTGTAAAACTCGGCTTTTGTCGGTTCCCTTACCGGGAAAGAATACCGCAAAGTTTCCAATTCTCCCCTCGTATCAACAAGTTCGCAAAGCGCCGTGTAGCCGCTCTCCTTCGCGCCGTGAATCCGCACTGCAAGCCTGAACCTTGCGGTTATCGCCTCTTTCTTAAAACCTGCCCTTAAAAGCGCGGTTTCTAAGTGTTTGTTTTCTTTCGCGTCTTCTTCAAAAAATAAATCCAAATGTACGGGCAGTTTCATTCCGGCCTGATTCGGCGCCCCGCGGTTTAGCGCGAAAAGGTTTTCTTCGTTTTTTAACGCCTTGTGGCAGTCGGCGATGTATTCTCTTTCCCAATAGGGGTCAAATTCGCGCAGGGCTTTTTCTACAAGGTGTTTCCTGTTGAATAATACGCCTTCCTCGTAATCGTAAAAGGGAATCGCCGCTGGAATAAGGGCTGTTTCGAAAGTGCGGGCTTTGTTCAGGTAGGTAACGGCTCTGCGGGGATAATCATGAAAGGCATTGTAATATTGCGTAAGCGAATCAAGATGAATGTCGCGATTAACGCCGCTTACTGCGCCGCCGCTTGACGCGCCGCTTAACGTCGCTCCGTAGGCGTTTGCCGACGCAAGGCTGTATTTTCTGTAGAGTTTAAGGTTTACCTCTTTTTTTAGCATATACGAGACTGTTTTAAGCAAGGACGATATTTTTTCTTTTAGACTAGCCTTAGATAAAAAGTACTCGGTGTTCAAAAGGCCTAAATATATATCCGCAAGCGTTAAATGAATGTTCATTTTATAACGGTCGGGGTCTATGCCGAAATGCAGCATCCATGAATTGTTGCTGTCTTTTAGGCAGTCCTGCGCGTAGAGCCGCGCTTCTTCCAGCCGCCCGGACATTTGGTAAACCTGCGCCAGGTATAATTTTGAAAGTGGGGAAGTGTCCGTTTCATAAGCGGTCTCGTACTCTTTTTGGGTTTCTACAAGTTTTAAGCGGTGTTTAAGAATTTCACCAAGGGCAAGATGTCCCGAAGAGCGGTTATGTATTTTTAGCGAAGAATTAATCGCGTCCATGCAAAGATCGTAACGGTAAAAGCGCGACTCCAGTATCGAAAGGTTATACCACGCTATCGCCGTATATTCCTTGTCGTTCTTTTCTTCCCCCAGTTTGATGGAATTGTTATACCAGTCTTTGCTTTCATCGTAACGGTACATGTCGGAATAAATACTTCCGAGCGTCATGGATAAATTGGTATTAGCGCCCAACCTATCAACCGCCGAAATAAGAAGCCTTTCCCCGTCTTCAAGCCTGTGGACTTTAAAATACATCCAGCCGAGGTTGCCGATCGCCTCCATGTTGTTGGGTTCAATCTCAAGCGCGCGCTCGTACAGGCTTACCGATTCGGCGTTGCGGTTAAGGTAGCCCGCCGTCCTCGCCAGCCTGATAATGACGGGCGCGTTGTTAGGAAAAATATTTTCTACCTTTTTGTACTCGTCCCACGCAAGGCCGTAAAGCGAGCGTCCGTAATAAAGGTTTCCCAACGACCAGGAAAAACGCCCGTCGTCCGGGAATGTTTCAGAGCCCTTTTTGTATAATTCTATCGCCCTCTCCCAATTTTCCGAATAGTCGGCGTCGGAAGCTTCCTTGAAAAGAGCGTCCGCGCTTAACGCTGCTTGCTGCGACGACTCTGCCTGCGACGCTGCTTGCTGCGACGATTCCTGCGCCGTAACGATTTGTGACGATTGCGAACTCGCGATAAGCCCGATTAAAAGAAAAACTGTTAACATTCTTCCCGGCGAAATTACGGACAAGGGAAAAATCCACGATATAACGCGCCGCAAAAGCGGGACGTTAGCGTTGTAAGAAGAGCGGAAAAGTTGATAATTCGCACATTGCAGTTCAAGTTCCTGTTTGGAGAACTCCGGCGCGAAACGGGCGGCGGCTGCGGAATTGTATAGCGGATAAATGCCGTCGTAAGCGCTGTTAATCCGCGCCGCCCATTCCGATTCGGCTAAGTTGCCGCTCCGCCGCACACCGGCAAGGCGTAACAGGCGGCGGGCGTGTTTGAAAAGCAGGATGGAGCTTTTCCTTGGGTTTCGCGTAAGGAAGACGGAAAAGTACAAGCCGCAGCGAATGTAAAGGGAGAGGAGAACCAATATGACGGCGAGCAAGGGCAGGCGGTTGTTTCGCAAAAGAACAAGCGCTTTTTTAGCGAATGAGTTTCCGCCCGAAAAATTTTCGCTTCCGCCTAAATTTTCTTTCGCCTTCATGCTGTAGCGGTTTTCTAGGATTTCGCGCATAAGTTTTTCAAAAAGGGAGGGATCTACACCGGCCGAAAAACGGAATTCTTCACCTTCGGCAAGATTTTCCGTGGTGGGATCAAATTCGATCCAGCCGTATCCCGGGAAAGCGACTTCGACCCACGCGTGCGCCATGTCGGAGCGCACGGGGTAATAATCCAAAGTGTTGGTATCCTGTTCGATAAAGAAACCGGCGGACAGTCGGGCGGGAATTCCCAAGGAGCGCAGGAGAAGCGTCATGGCGAAGGCGTAGTACGAACAGTAGCCTTTTTTTGAATGGAAGAGGAACCACCCAAGCTGGTCCCCGTCCGGCGCGATGCCGGGTTTTAGGCTGTAAGAGTAATCGCCGTTTTTAAGGTAATTGTACACGGTAACGACTTTTTCCGTGTATGTAATGCAGTCTTCCGTTATTTCTTCGGCAAGGGAACGGAGCCTTTCATCTTTTCCGTAATCGGTATAAATCTTAAATTCATCTTCGATTAATCCAAGCTCTGAAATTTCCGGCCAGTAAATGGTGCTTATATAAAGAACATCGATATCCGCGTCGCTTACAAGACTGCTCACGCCGTAGGCGGACTTGAAAGACGAAGCGTCCCAATTTTCATAAGGAATAATCAACACCGGCTCTTTCATGCCGATAAAAGCGTCGTTTTCCGCGTTTACCAAAAAATATTCCTGCATCGAAAGACGCGCGTCCTTAAACGCGGGAGGGACAAGCAGGGCTGTGCTTGATGGAAGTTTTTCAGGGTGCGTTTTTTCATCAAGTTCTTCTATTTTATAAAAGCCGTTTTTCTTACTGTAACCGGAAAGCACGGAACGGCGCAGAAAGATGTGGTTATCGTTTTCTTTTTTTACGATTAGGATTAAATCGTCATTTACGGAAATTTCCGGATCAAGTTTTAACAGTTTGGAAAAATCATAGCTGAAGAATTTCGGCTCCAAAAGGCCGCCGCCCATTTGCGCCGCCTGTTCCTGAACCGGTCTTATGAACAAAACACCGCCCGTTCCAATAATTACAACAAGCGCGGCTAGAGCCAAAAGTTTTTCTTTTGCCCGCAGTTTTGTTTCGGGAGGCGTGGAAAAGAGCAGGGCGAGCGCCAGCAGTAAAACGACCGCGCCAAACAGGACAATCATTACGATGGGAAAGCGGTAGATTTCTATGTTCCCAGCGCGCGCCACGCTGTAAATGAAAATCAGCAGGGAAGCGTCCGCCACGACCGCCCCCCTTAAAAATTTCCGCGAGCGGAGGGCAAAAAAAGT
>NZ_BDHD01000149.1:0-4393 GCF_054786075.1 Treponema sp. R6D11
GAATAAGAATAAAATGGGAAACCTTCGATTTAAGGGAAAACATCAATTCCCTCCGGTTTCAATGTTTTCTAAAATTTCCCCTATGTTGTTTCCCAAGCGTATAGCTTTTTGTATTAAATAATCGTTATAGCTGTAATCTGTGCTTTCAGGTTCTTTTATTTCCTCGCCTGTTATGGGATCTTCTTCTATAATTCTAGGTACATTACCGGTATTACCGTTAGGTTTATATTCCTGATTGTTCAAATTATTAATGATGTTCTCATTATTAGAAAGCTCGGCGATTCTTTTTTGATACATATTAAGAGTATATTCATAAGTCCTTATCGTCTTTGTAGTTCTAATAAATTTAAAACAAGAATTGAAAGAGATAAAAAAAATATGGCTTTTATATTTGAGTCGTCGTTCTTAAAAATAACTCAAGTTTTTTCTCCGGTTAAAACATCAAGTTCTCAAGCGGCTAACGGCGTTAAAATAACAATGACTATACAGAATACAGGCACAGAGCGATCTTTTACAGGCTTGCGAATGTTACTCGATACGAATTTGGGAGAGGGAATGAGAGGGACTCCAATTCTTACAAATACGCAAGTTGTTTCATCGGAATTGCTTTTAGATGGTAATTCAAATGATACATTCTGGATATCGCGCGGAAAAAAAGTGTCTTTAATGGGGAGCATTGTTAATCCGGTAGACGGAGTCGGAAAAGGTCCTGATCTTGTTCACATAGCGAATTGGAAAAAGTTAAGAGATACTCCGTGGAGGCTTACTTATCTAAAAGGACGTTCTTTTAATAATTTGCCGTATTCTGCGGGAGATTCCGCTGTTTGTTATTATTTTGGACCTGAAATGCTTGATCGCAATAAAACATTAACTTATACAATTTTTCTTACGACAGAAGACACGGCATGGTATAAACTTGCGGAAACTCCGTTTAATATGACAGCTTCAATAATATCCGACAAAGAGCCGAAACAACCCGCCGTTGTACAGCCTGAGCCAAAAAATGAATTGACAGTAAATATACCGGCTATAGAGGCTCAGGCGAGTATTGAAGCGGCGGCGACAAATGAAGATGAGAATGTCATTATTTTAACGAAACTGCAGGAAATTTTAAATCAATTTATTGACGGTCAGACAAAAATAAGTGAGCGGGATCTGGCGGAAATTGAAAAATTTATTGAAAAATACAGAATCAAGCAGGAATAAAACATATTAACAATGAAATTTGATTCTTTTTTGAACAATGTAGCTATTCTGGCAAAGAAACGCAATTATGAAGGCGCGTTAACCGCCCTAAAATATGAAGAAGAAAGATATTACGGTTCTTTTAAATATTATTATCTATACGGCGTTATATGTCTTTATTCGGGCAATTACGCGGAAGCGCATGAAAATTTTAATCTTGCCAGAAAAATAAAAATAAATGATCCAAACTTAATGCTTGGTTTTGCCATTCTTTACTTAAAACGCATGGATACCGTTCAAGCTGTTCATTATTATCTTGAAGTGCAGGAGTTGGATAAAAACAACAGAATAGCAAAAAAAGCTCTTTCTGTTATCAGAAAATATTCGGCGGGCGAAGCCCTGTCCGACTGGATGACGGAAAATATGTATAAACTGTTTCCTCCTATTCCGGCTCCTTTTATTACGACAAAAACAATTATAAATATAGCGATAATTCTTGCCGCCGCTTTTGTTATCTTTTTTGTGGTATTGATAAATGTAAAAGCCCTACCAAACCCGTTCAAAAGAAATCAACGCCCCACGGCTGATTTTGTTTTGTCTAATCAAGAAAGACGCGAGAGCGTTCAGGTTGACGGTATTTACAAGTACATTCTTACTCGCGATCAGGCAATAAATTATTACGATAAAGCGTTATCTCTTTTTACATCATACCGCGATGAAGAAGCGAAAAAAAGTCTTAACCGCATTCTTGAATCAAACGCCTCGGAAGGACTTAAAAGCAGGGCGCGTCTTTTAATGGATAATACGCAAGTTCCCGGCTTTGACAATTTTAAAAAAGCGGATAACCCCGCGTTAGCCGACGTAAGAGCCGAACCAGCTATTTACAGAAACGTACACGTTATTTGGAAAGGCATGGCGACAAACGTAACGATAACCGACGAAGGTACAACTTTTGATTTACTGGTAGGTTATGATACTCGCAAAATTTTGGAAGGAATTGTCCCGGTTGTTTTCTTTGGTCCCGTCTCGATAAATACGGAAAAACCGCTTGAAGTGCTTGGGAAGATAACGATTACCGATTCGTCCGACATTAAATTGGAAGGTGTGGCTATACATCAGTCTGGGAAACTTGAGAATTAAGGGAAGCATTTGAAAGCTGTAGTACAAAGGGTTCAAGACGCAACAGTTACCGTTGACGGGATAGAGAAGGGGAGCATTAGCAGTGGGTTGCTTGTTTATCTGGGCGTGGCGCATAATGACACTGAAGCTGACGCGGATTGGCTCTCTGAAAAAATAGCGTATTTAAGGATTTTTGACGACGATGACGGCAAGATGAATCTCTCCCTTAAAGATTTGGCGACTGTTGATAAAAAGTGCGGGCTTCTTGCCGTTTCGCAGTTTACGTTGTTGGCAGACGCTCGAAAGGGCAGACGCCCCTCGTGGAACGGAGCGGCTGCGCCTGAAAAAGCAAAACAACTTTACGAGTATTTTATGGACGCCGTAAGAAAAACGGGACTTACCTGCGAATGCGGGGAATTTCAGGCGCACATGATGGTTAAGTACACCAATGACGGACCTGTTACGATTATTCTGGATACCGAAGAAATATCAAAAAACTCCTTTTCAAAACAACAAGATTAAGTTAGACTGTTGTCTTGCAGACTAAGTTTGCAATGGGGGGGACTTTTATGATTCACAGAAACGAGTATATTTCCGATAGCGAATGGCAGAGGTTTACCGAGTTTTCGCAAAACCTTGAAACTCCGTGTATTGTTATCAATCTTCGTGATATTAAAAAAAATTATCTTAAAATGAGCCATTCTTTTCCTTATGCTCAAATTTACTATGCCGTAAAAGCGAATCCAGACAAAGCGATACTTTCCATGCTTAATGAGTTAGGCGCAAATTTTGACATCGCCTCGCGCTATGAGCTTGATCTGATTTTATCGCTTGGAATTTCACCCGACAGAATGTCTTTTGGCAACACGATTAAAAAAGCAAAAGATGTAGCGTACTTTTACGAAAAAGGCGTGCGTATGTTCGCTACCGACAGCGAAGATGATCTAAAAAACATTGCGGAATACGCCCCCGGTTCCCGCGTCTATGTACGTATCGTAATGAGCGATTCCAGTACCGCCGACTGGCCTCTTTCGCGTAAATTCGGCTGCCACCCCGATATGGCGTACGGTCTTCTTATCATGGCGCGTTCGCTTGGCTTGACTCCCTACGGCATATCTTTTCATGTTGGAAGCCAGCAGAGGGACATTGGTCAGTGGGATGAGGCAATCGCTAAAACAAAATATCTTTTTTCTTCTCTGGAAAAAGATGAAAATATACGCCTAACAATGATAAACATGGGCGGCGGTTTTCCCGCGTCTTATGTTCAGCCGTCCAATGATTTAACCGAATACGCCTCGGAAATTTACAAATACCTAACCGACGATTTTGGTTCCGATATACCTTTAATCGCTCTTGAACCCGGTCGTTCTTTGGTAGGCGACAGCGGCATTTTAATAACGGAAGTAGTTTTAATTTCAAGGAAAACTCCTACGGCGCTTAACCGCTGGGTATATCTTGATACGGGAAAATTTAACGGACTTATAGAAACATTAAATGAGTCGATTAAGTATCCCATTATTACTGAAAATGAGGACGATGAAGCGGAGGAAGAAGAAGTAATTATCGCCGGTCCCACTTGCGACAGCCAAGATATTCTTTACGAAGAACACAAATACCTGCTCCCTGTAAACCTTAAAATAGGCGATAAACTTTATTTTCTTTCCGCAGGAGCATACACCGCAAGTTACGCTTCTGTTTGTTTTAATGGGTTTCCGCCGATTAAAACTTATATTATGGAGTAGGGGAGAGTTTTACTGCAGCCGCTCGCATAATTTATTCATTAATTAGTTAATGGTTTAACTGTGAGACAGTGGGTAATTTTAGCATTGACAAACACGCCCAAAAACCACAAAATACTACCATGAGCGAAAAAAACTCCATGTTAATTAAAACATTTCTAAATAATCTTGACAACAACCCCAACCCCATAAAAACAAATATTAAAAAAACAATTTAATAAACCTTTTTCTTCTATTTTTTTATTTTTAATTTTTTTTATGAGTACTTTCTTTTTGTATGCTCTGTGTTTTTGTTTTTTTTTTTTCTTTTTTTTCTCTTCGTATACTTGTATTCGTTTATTGTTGTTGTT
>NZ_BDHD01000150.1:0-4393 GCF_054786075.1 Treponema sp. R6D11
GGATTCAAACCTTCAAACACCCTGCGGAGCGTTTGTTTCGTTGCACATGAAGGACAGCCAACACAGCCTGCGCGGGTGTATCGGCAGAATGGCGGCTAATCTGCCCCTGATAGAAACAGTGCGCCTTATGGCGGAATCAGCAGCCTTTGAAGACCCCCGCTTTCCGCCGTTAAAAAAAGATGAATTATCCAGTCTGCATATCGAGATTTCCGCGCTTTCTCCCATGACGCCATGCCCTGACCCAAAACAGGTAAAGGTCGGCGTTCACGGGCTTTTATTGACAGGGCGCGGAAGATCGGGGGTTTTACTGCCGCAGGTTCCTGTGGAACAGGGCTGGAATCTTGAGCAATATCTTGATTACATTTGCGTAAAGGCGGGGTTACCCCAAGGAGCGTATAGCGCGCCTGATACTCAGCTTTATACTTTTACAGCGATTGTTTTTGGAGAGGAATAATGGAACTGCGTCTTACACAATTTTTTACAAAATACACCTCGCAAAAATCTGGATTTATATCCTCCAATGGTATGTCTGACCCTCTTGTAAACTCTCTTGAATACGACTCGCGAAAAGTAAAACAGGGAAGCCTTTTTTTCGCCCTTCGCGGACTCCATACAGACGGAAGCCTTTACATTGAAGACGCGATAAACAAGGGAGCTGTAGTAATTGTACATGAAAACGATATTGCCGAATTTAAAGAAAACATAGTCTACATAAAAGTAAAAGACGCGCGTTTTGCCATGTCCCCTATTTCCGCCGCCTTTTACGACTTTCCCTCTCAGCATTTGCTCGTAACGGGAGTAACCGGAACTGAAGGCAAAAGCACAACTGTTTATTTAATCTGGCAGTTGTTAACATTGTTGGGTAAAAAAGCGGGATTTATTTCCACTGTTCAACATTGTTTGGGCGGCGAAGTTTTAAACAATACAGAGCATCAAACCACCCCCGAAGCTCCCGTTATTCAGCGTCTTCTGCGTGAAATGGCGGATAACGGCTGTGAATACGCGGTATTGGAGACAAGCTCTCACGGGCTTTCCGCTAAAACAAACAGATTAGGCGATGTTGATTTTTGCGCCGGAGTTTTAACTAACATAACGCATGAACATTTGGAGTTTCATGGAACATGGGAACAGTACAGGGACGACAAAGCAAATCTTTTCCGTATGGTAAATAATTATGCGCATAGCGAGGGAGTTCCTTTTGTTGAGCCGTTTGGAGTTGTGAATAACGACGATAAAAGCTCACGTTATGTAATGAAGTTATCAACTAACAGCATATACAGGTATAGTCCCGCGGGAAGGGACGGAGACATGATTCTTGAAGCAATATCAAGCAACGCGTGGGGTAATTGGTATCTGGTTGCCCTTACGGAGACAGACGAACAAATAGAAATAAGGGATCAGCTTCCTGGCGCTTATAATTCGGGAAATGTGCTGGCGGCGACTCTTACTGTTTCGCATCTTTTAAATTTACCGATAAAAAACATTATTCCGCAAATTAAATTTTTAAAACCGGTAAGGGGCAGAATGACCTCGGTTGGTAAAAAACAACCCTTTGAAATTGTTGTAGATTACGCGCATACGCCTTCTTCGTTCCATACAATCTTCCCGCCAATTCGCGAAAGAATGGATAAAACAGGCGGCAGAATAATAAGTCTTTTCGGCTCCGCAGGAGAGCGCGACACGCACAAAAGAGCCGAGCAAGGAAAAATTGCCGCCCACTACAGTGATTTTATTATTCTTACCGATGAAGACCCGCGAGGTGAAAGACCCAGAGACATTCTGCTTGAGATAGAAACAGGCGTATGCAAAGATCAAGGGTTAAGAGTTGTAAAAGCTGTTGAACACCCCGACATGATAATAGATCAAAACAGAGCGGTCTTTGAACGCGATAAAAACTTATTCCTGATACCCGACAGACCCACCGCTATCCGCAAGGCTCTCTCTTTAGCGCACAAAGGCGATATTGTTTTGTTGTTAGGCAAAGGACACGAGAACTCGATTATCTATGCGGATCGTGTTATGCCTTATGATGAAATTACTGAGACCGAGAAAGCGCTTGAAGAAATGGGATTTTAATTTGTGAGCGTCTTTTCAATCTCACTTATCAACAAATCCGGCGTGGACGCTCCCGCAGATATGCCAACAGTTCCAAAACCATAAAAATTTCCCGGTATCTCATCAACGCGTTCTACTAGGGCGCAGGGTTTGCCGCTTTCTTTCGCTATCAGCAGCAGGCGGCGAGTGTTGGCGGAGTCTTTGCCGCCGGCGATTATTACTGCTTCTACTTCATTTAATAGCTCTCGTAACGCCTGCTGACGTTCTGCGGTGGCGGCGCAAATTGTGTTTACTATTTCCAAATTGGGAAAATATTTTTTTATTTCATTGCCTATATCGCGGTATTCGTCCTGCGAAATTGTCGTTTGCCCAATAAGCGCTGTTTTGGCGTTACTATTTGTTTTATGCAAAGCGGCGGCGGCTTCCCCTGCCTGCTGCGTATTTATTACCGCCTTGCAAAAAGGAGCACAGCTTGCGTAACCTGTAATTCCCTCTATTTCCGCGTGTGTTGATTCCCCAGCTAGAAATAAACTGTAACCCGCGCGGGAAAACTCCTGTGTCTTTAATTGGTTTTTTTTTACATTGGGACAGGTTGCATCTATTATTTTACATTCCATGCCGCGCAACGTGTTCTCCGCTGAGGGACTTATTCCGTGAGCGCGGATAATTACACAACAGTTTTTACCTTTTTCCCGTATTTGTTCAAGAGCGTTTTGGTTTAGGGCAATAACTCCCTGTTTTTCAAGATCTGCTAATACTTGCGGGTTGTGAATCAAGTGTCCCAGAGTGTATACGGCAGAGTTTTCCTCCGCCGCATTTTTCGCCTGTGCTGTAGCAAGTTCCACCGCCCGCCTTACTCCCATGCAGAAACCAAGTACGCGGGCGCGGATTATTGTCATTGACGCCTTATGCCGCCGCCAGTTTTTTCTTTGCCTGTCTCTTTTTGCTGTTTTCCCAGAAGTTTACAAAACCAGAGGCGATAAATAACGACGTATATGTGCCTGATGTCATTCCTATTAACAGTACAAGGGCAAAATCTTTCATTGAGCCTGTTGTAAAGATAAACAGGGACAATACGGCAAGCATTGTCGTCAAGGTTGTTATGATAGAACGCCCAAGTATGCCTGTCAATGAAATATTCATAATATCGGTGAATGTGTTATCGGGATACACGCGAATATTTTCCCTTACGCGATCAAATAAAATTATTGTGTTGTTGATAGAGTAACCAAGAATGGTAAGAATCGCCGCGATAGTCGTTGTGTTAAATTCCATTCTTGCCCAAACCAGATACGCGATTATTACAAGCAAGTCGTGTAAAATAGCGATTACGCCGCCAATAGCGTATTGCACTTTAAAGCGGATAATCAGGTAAATTAAAATTAAAAGCAAAGTAAGAGGTATTAGGTAAAAAACCTGATCTATAAGTTTTTTGGACTGGCTTGAGCCTACATAGTCGGATCGCATAACTGCAATGCCGCCCTTGCCGAAATAGGACTCAAGAACTTGTATGATTTCGTCTGATTTTACCCGCTCGTTGGCTTTGTCTTCTATACGAATCATAAAATGACGCTCTGCAGGCGTTCCGATATTCTGCACGGCGACGCTTTGAGTAAAACCAGCCATTGCCGTTCTTATGTCGGAAATATCGACAGGAGCGCTTTGCGGATCAATATAATGAATTAAAAACGGCGTGTCTTTATTCAAGACGGGATTCCCTTGAGAACTGATAATCAACCACTGTGAATTTATATTCTCGTTAGCTGACAACGCTACTTCAATATCGCTCAATTGCTGTTCCATGGCTCGTTTAATCGAACCGATAGTCGTATATTCGTTGAAAGTAAATGAGTATGTCTTTGGGTCTACGCCGGAGCCGGAAACAATTATGTAAAGACCGCTTCTGTCGGATTGAAGAACAGCGTTTGATATGCCGTTCCAACCAAGACTAAACGCAGTCGGGGCAATTTTAACTTCCTGAATAAGACCCGCCTGAAAATCTACGCCAAGGGCAAACCCTTTATTAATGATGTAGCCTGACAAACTAAAAAGAATAATAATAGCGGAAATTATAGCCGCGGGGAGAAAAAATTTGGAAAATCTAAGTGTCTTTCTCATAAGCTCACCGCCTTTGCGCTATCCTGAATATGAGTTCTCCAACTTATAGACAGCCTTTTACTTCGCATAACATCTGTATCAAAGTCGAAAATTAACCTCGACACGAACAAGGCTGTAAATACCGATGAGAAAACGCCGATTGAAAGGCTTACGGCAAACCCTCTGATTGGACCTGAACCTAATTGCGAAAGGAAAAGAGCGGCGATAAATGTAGTTATGT
>NZ_BDHD01000151.1:0-4305 GCF_054786075.1 Treponema sp. R6D11
GTCTTGGAGTTTGCCTGGAATCCGCGCTGAGTAACAATCATGTCTACAAACTGATCCGCCATGTCAACATTGGACATTTCCAATGTTCCGGCAACAATCTTGCCTTTTCCGGCAATGCCTGAAGGACCGATATTCGCTAACCCTGAGTTATTGGAAACACGGAATGTGTTTTCGCCTGATTTTTCAAGACCGCCCTGGTTGGGGAAGCTTGCCATCGCCACTTGAGCGATAGTTCTTGTAGTGCCGTTGGAGTAAATACCAGTAATAACTCCCGATTGATCTATTTTAAAGTTATCAAGATAACCCATTGTATAGCCGTCCTGCTCTACAGCCTTGGAAGAACTTGCTTCGGCATACTGGGTAAGCGATTTGACGAATCCGCCTACAGTACCCAAATTAAGAACAAATTCCTGCCTGACCGGGGTTCCGTCTTCGTTGGGGGTGGCTGTTTGCACATCGTATGCTACATTCATTTGAACAAGCCCAGTCCCTCCCGAAACGTTTCCCGCTCCGTCTTCCGCTGAAAGCAAAGTGCCGTTATTGGAAAAGTTAACAACAAAATTTGTAGGTCCGCCCGCCGCAGGAGCTTCCGCGCCGAAACCGATTGTAGCATTGGTCGGAGCTTCATTTTGAGGATCGACATTTACCGCAGCGTTCCAACTGTTGGCTGTTCCCGGCACTCTTGTAAATTGAACCTGTAAAATATGTTTATCGCCGAATGAATCGTAAATATCCATTGTTGTTGACCATGTTGAATCACGAACCTGCGCACCTGTGGGATTTTCCGGTAATTCGGGAATACGCTTATCAAGGTTACATGCAAATTGTACCATCGTTGTAGCTTTTGCCGGGTCTTTGCCGCCGACAGGTATTACAATTTGTTCAACAGGACGAGAAACATCTAGGGCGTTATAGCCGTCAACTTCTCTCGCCATCCAACCTTGAACTTTCATTCCGTTTGCGGGATTTACCATGATGCCGTCGGCGTCAATGGAAAACGCTCCCGCTCTTGTGAACAACTGCGTACCTGCGTCGTCAAGAACGAAAAAGCCGTTTCCTACAATTGCAAGATCTGTCTGAACGCCGGTCGTCTGCAAACTGCCCTGAATGTGAATCGTGTCGATTGACGCGATGGACATTCCAAGACCGACTTCTTTGGGGTTTACGCCGCCTAAGTCTTCTGTAGGACGAGCCGCACCTTGAAGCTGTTGGTAAATAATATCCTGAAAATTGACTCTATTGCGTTTAAAGCCTGTTGTATTGATATTGGCAATGTTATTACCAATAACGTCCATTCTGGTCTGATGGTTCTGAAGTCCTGAAACTCCGGAAAATAATGATCGCATCATAAGTCTACTCTCTCCTTTTCGTCTGCAAAAACCTTGATTACTTGGTTCCAATCATAAAAGTTTCCGTTTACCAACACCTCAGGTGTTTCTCCCCTGGTAACCGCCTGAACAACTCCCTGTACAGTGCGCTCCCCCTCGATTATTTCAACGCTCTTTCCCAAAGCGCTTGACGCTTCGTTCCCCATGAGCATAGAAGTAAGCTTGGAAAAATCTTTTGCCATCCCTGTCATTTGTTCCAATGTTGAAAATTGCGCCATCTGCGCGATGAATTCCTTGTCTTCCATTGGCGCTGTTGGGTCTTGATACGAAAGCTGGGTAATAAGGATTTTTAAGAAATCGTCTTTACCCAAATTTTGCTGTGGCTGACGTGTCGGATTTAGTCCGATGTTGTAGTCGCGAACAAATTTGTCAAGCTGGAGTTTTTCATCCGAGCTTAACATTATTGGTTTACCTGCTGTTAGTTCCATACATTCTCCTATGCAAGCATATTAACTGATCCCGATCCGCGTCTAAAAATGACGCTTATAACGGGTGCTGATTCCAATTCAAAACCGTCTTCATAACTTGATGCCGCCATCCGTGAGGAAAAGGAGCTTTCATCAAAGTTCTGCCCCTGTTCGCTTGATCCGTCTGCTGTCAAAGACAAATTCAGGTCGGCGTTAGCGTAACCTGAATCTTTAAATGCCTGTTCCAGCGCGGAAAGTTCCTTTCGGAAAGCATTAAGGGCTTCTTCGCTTTCTACGACAATTCGCCCTGTAATCTTGTTTTCGGTCATTTCAAGGTGTATCTTTACATGTCCCAAGGTCTCAGGGTGAAGGGCGATTTTGATAGTTCCCGCTCCGCCGTCCCGCAGAGCCATTGAAGCGTGGCGGACAATATCGCCGTTAAAGTTCTGATGCAGTTCCCTTGCGAGCATATTCTCAAGCATATTGCCCGATTTTACTTCCCATGAATTTTGAAGCTGGGAGCTTTGCCCCTGATCCGGCAGACGCAAATCTAAAGTTACTTCCTGAACGGCGTTTTGCCCATGATTGCGCCCTACCGCTGTTTCAACGACAGAATAACCGCGTGTCTGCGTTCCGTCAGAATTGTTACTTACAGTCCTATAGTCCCGAACTTCGATGTTAACTTTGTCTTTGCGGGAGCGGTTGCGGAATTCTTCCAGTTTGCCGGGCTGTTCTTTACCTTCATTTGTTTTAGCAAGCAAGGAGTCTTTGCCTTCGCCAACTTTGTTTTTTGCGGATAATGCGTCTTCGCTGTCAATTTTTGACTGCGTGTTTGCCTTTTTCTTGTTATCCGCCATTTGCGCTATCTCATTAATTTCCTGAAGGAGCTTTAATTGAGCGGCAGCATCGTCCTGCCCTTTTTCCGCAAAAGATACCGTTTGTAAGGGTATTTCATTGATTAATGATTTTGCCCTGTCGGTTTCAAGCGATAATCCGTTTTCACCTGATACGTCTGTTTCAAGCAAACTTGTAAATAGTTGATCCGCGCTTAAAAGAATGTTTTGAGACTCATCCGTAAGCTCAAGATCACACGCTTCAAGATCAACTTCCTGCGTTTCCGCAGATAAATCAAGTTTGCCTCCGTCATTGAGTTGTCCTGCCGATAACGCGTCTAAACCTGAATCGGATACTATCTTCTCTGATTGAGTTTGAAGTAATCCTGCGAGGAGTTCTGAAAAACTGGAACGTTCTTCTGTTTCTTCGTTTTCGTTGGGTTTAAGCGGGTCGCTTACAACGGCGTCTATCGGGACAGGTTCTGTGTAGGTGGTAATGGCTATCACCAACCGGCCTCCTAAAAAGATTTACCGGAAGGTGAGTGGATTACAAGTTCGGTCTGCCTGCCATTTTTCTTTGCAGTTCAGCTGCCCGAACCGGATCCATCAGTGAGAACCAATAAGCGACAACTGACGTTGTACCCTCGGCTCTGGCTATTTCCTCGGTCTTCCGGAGAACGTCGATAGCGTCCTGATCATCCAACTTGGCGATGATGCCTACCGCGTTTTGCGGGGGCATGCCTGTCAGATACCGGGCCTTCTGCTCGACATTCCTATCCTTATTTTCGGCATCTAATTGTTGGGCTTTGAGGGAATTCTCTCGTTCATCAAGGGCGTTTTGGCGTGCTTCCAATTCCTGCGCCATTTGGGTAAGTTCCCCATATCGGTTGTCCAAATCCTTCGTTTTTGTGTCAATGTCCATGTTTTTAAGTTCAAGGGCTTCAAGGCGTATTGCCAGCCGCTCTGCGTCAAGATTGAGAACCTCGCCCTCGGTCATTTTGGGCTGAGATCTGCCCCCACCGGGTAGAAATGGCACATATTTGTAAAAAGGAGCGAGAACTGTTTTTGCGTCAATTAAATTTAAATAATCAAACCAGACAATGCCGCCCACGGAAAGAATACCAATGAGCAGCAATAAAACTATTGCTCTACCAGCCATTTTTGATCTCCCAAATCTTTCATATTATACCATAAATTTCGGCAATTTGTGAAGAGTCCTGAACTATTCCAACGCCCTTTATTTAACCCTATTTTCCTGATAATATGGAGCAAGGCAGGTAATTTATGAGGATTGCGATTGTCAGCGCTACGGCGGTAAAGAAAGAAACGCCCGATTATATAACTTCTTTGGCTAAGGGAATGGAGTCCATGGGGCATAGGGTGGATATAGTCGATGTATGGAAGGAAGACGGCATGAGGCTTCCCGGATATGAATATATAGCGGTAGCGGCTGAGCCGATTTCGTTTTTTTCGGGTAAACTGCCGACTCTTGTCTCTAAGGTGCTTTCCGCAGGCAGTTCTCTTGTGGGGAAAAAAAGCGCGGCTTTTATCAAAAAAACAGGACTTTTCAGCAACCGCGCCCTTGCCAATTTAATGAAAGCAATGGAGAAGGAAGGCATGAGGATTAACTGGAGCGATATTTTGTTTAACGCTCCCCACGCCGAAGCGATGGGGAAA
>NZ_BDHD01000152.1:0-4269 GCF_054786075.1 Treponema sp. R6D11
CGCAGTATGATATTAATTGGCTCCAACGCCCAAACGGTTAACAGTTATATCCAAAGTATCAATAAATATATGCAAAACAACGAAGAAAAACGCCTTTCCGGCGTCAACGGTTTTTACGGGTATTTTGACGTTTATGGGGGGATATTCCTGACAGGGGACGTGAATTGGAAACCCCCGCAAGATTATGACATGGAAAACCGCCCGTTTTATGTCGCCGCCGTCGAGGCGAACGGGGAGATAGGGGTTACCGCCCCGTATTATAATATAGCTTCTGAAGGGGAAACTATTACGTTTGTCCGCAGAATTTTCAACGATGCCGGCAAACCCCTTGCCATTATTTGCCTGAATATATTCATTGAAAGGGTCAAACAGCACGCCATTAACACGCAATTTGCCGAAAACGGTTACGGATTCCTGTTAAATCAGAACATGGAGTTAATCGCACACCCCGATCCTTCGCTTCTTGGAGTGCAGTTGCGTAACGTGAGGAGCTATATAGCGGCGTATGAGGACGAGTTGAGGAAGGACGGTTATATTAATGAGATTGTAACGACCGACTACCGTGGGATTAAATCCATTGTTTTTATCGAAAAACTTTACAACGGCTGGTACATGGGGGTTGTAACTCCTTACGACAAATATTATAAAACCACAAGGAATATGGCGCTGTTCCTTACATTGTTAGGCGCAATTTTGGCGGTAGTTCTTATTATTATTTTGCTTGTCATATTCAAGCAGATGAACAAAGAAAACGAAAAATCCCTAATGTTGGCGAAAAAACAGGCGGACGCGGACGCGCAAATAAACCAATCAAAACAGTCTCTCAGTATTCTGACAAATATCCTGAACGGAATTGACGCGCAGATATACGCCGTTGTCCCGCATACGGGCGAGCTTCTTTTTGTAAACGACTTTATGAAGAAACATTACAATATCGAAGGCGATTGTACCGGGCAACTTTGTTACAAGGTTTTTCTTACCGGTCAGGATCATGTATGTGATTTCTGCCCATGTTATGAGTTGGATAATGACCCGCATGGCACTATCGTGTGGGAACAGCGGGATCCCAGTACAAACCGCATATACCGTAATACGGACAGATACATCGAGTGGACGGACGGAAGAATCGCCCAAATCCAGCACTCGGTAGATATGACGGAAATAATCGACGCCAAGGAGCACGCGGAACAAAGCAACCGTTTTAAGAGCCAATTTTTGTCGCACATGAGCCACGAAGTGCGCACTCCCATGAACGCCATCTTGGGCATTACGGAAATTCAACTGCAAAATGAGACTCTCCCTTACGACGTGCAGGAAGCGTTCGGCAGAATCTACAATTCCGGCTATTTGCTGTTGGGCATTATAAACGACATTCTAGACCTTTCTAAAATAGAAGCGGGCAAACTTGAATTAATGCCCGTCAATTACGACGTGCCAAGCCTGATCAACGACGTAGTTTACCTAAATATCATCCGTTTCGACAACAAGCCGATTATTTTTGATCTTAAGGTGGATGAGAATCTGCCGGTTACGTTGTATGGCGACGAACTGCGCATCAAACAAATTCTTAACAATTTACTTTCCAACGCGTTTAAGTATACGGATTCCGGCAAGGTTTCGCTTTCAATCTTAGTTGAACAGGCTGATAAAGAGTCGATAATTCTCGCGTTCAGCGTGAAAGATACGGGGCAGGGCATGACTGGCGCGCAGTTGGACAAACTGTTTGACGAATATTCAAGGTTTAACCTTGAAGCAAACCGCACGACCGAAGGCGCTGGATTGGGCATGAATATCACGAAACGGCTTGTTGAGCTGATGAACGGGGAAATTTCCGTAGAAAGCAAAAAAGACGACGGCTCTATTTTTAAGGTGCGTCTGCCGCAGAAAATCGTTGATACTAAGGTTTTGGGAAAAGAAGAAGTGGAAAATCTCATGCAGTTCCATCTTGGCAAGATGTCGCACATGAAAAAAGCGCCTCAGGTCGTGCGAGAGTATATGCCTTACGGAAGAGTTCTTGTAGTGGACGATGTGGAAACAAACCTGTATGTCGCAAATGGGCTTATGTCCCCTTACGGAATAACGATAGATACGGCTACAAGCGGGTTTGAAGCCGTAGAAAAAATAAAAAACGGCGAAATTTACGACGTAATATTCATGGATCACTTTATGCCGAAAATGGACGGGATGGACGCCGCTAAAATTATCCGCTCTTTGGGATACAAGAAGCCCATTGTCGCATTGACTGCTAACGCATTGACGGGACAGAATGAAATATTCTTGGAACATGGTTTTGACGGTTTTATATCCAAACCCATAGACATACACCAGTTGAACGCCGTAATGAATAAATTTGTGCGCGACAAATATCCCGCCGAAGTAGTAGAAGCCGCGCGCCTGATAAAAAGCAACATGGAAAAAGTTACTCTTCAGCCGCAGTCCGCAAACCCAGAACTTTTAAAAGTTTTCACAAGGGACGCGCAAAAGGCGATTGTCTTTCTGGAAATGATACATAAAAAACAGGGCAATTACACCGACGAGGACATGCAGTTATATGTTATTAACGTGCACGCGATGAAAAGCGCCCTCGCAAATATAGGGGAAAATGAAATTTCGGAGCTAGCGTCCAAGCTGGAAAAAGCGGGCCATGATAGGGATAACAACCTTATTACGGAAGAAACTCCGGTATTTTTATCCACCCTGCGTGCCGTGGTGGAGAAAAACAAGTTAATTATTGACAACTTAAATAAAAAAGAGGCTGATACCCAGTATGATGATACGGCTTTTCTGTATGAGAATCTTGCCTTAATAAAGGAAGCATGCGACAAATTAGACAAAAAAACCGCCAAAAAAACGCTTTCGCTCCTAAAAAACAAGAATTGGCCGCCTCCGATTGTGGATTTGTTGGATAAAATAGCGGAACAACTGCTCCACGGCGAATTTGGCGAGGCAGGAAAACTGGCGGAAGATAATAAAAATGGCCAAAACTGACCTTTTCCCTCTGGATTTTCATAAAAACAGGCATTAGAATTGAAATAGATGAAGAAAATACTCGTTTTTCAAGCCCTTTTACTCGTTTTGGCGGTATCCGCCTCGGCTCAGAACAGCGGGAATTCCTTTGTCGTTTCGCAGGTTTCGGCGGAAGCCAGAAACAACCTGATAAGGCTTACATGGGTAGATTCCCCCGACGCCCTCGGGCCGGTTTACATATTCCGCTCGTCTATGCCGTTTTCCGGCTCGGTTCCCGCGAATATCAGACCCGTAACGGTCAAATACGGAGAGCAGTATTATATTGACGATTCCGACGACATGGAAAACATTTATTACTTTGTCGCCGCAAGCGATATTTCCGGACGGCGTTATGACGTTATTATTCCCCGCGTGAACAGCACCATGGCAAGCGTTTCAGGGGCGGGCGTTTCCGCATTGGGAGCGGTGGATGAAATTATTCTTGAAAATGAACCGCAAGCGTTACCTCCTATTGACCCCATTCAGGGGATTTTCGGATTAACGGCAAGGCCGGACGGAGAAAAGGTGTTGATCACTTTTAACGTGAACGGCCCCCGCAAGAACGCCGTACTTTACCGCAGTACGCGCCCCGTTAAAGAGCCGCTAGACCTACTGAACGCCGTTATGGTGCAATCGGGAATAAATTCCCCATTTGTCGATTATCCCGTACCCGGCCTGTCATATTATTACGCGCTAATTTATGAAGCTGAAATTTCAGGCGGCAGTATGGGAATAACGCCCGGCATTAACGCGACAATTTCCGCCGTAAACGTTTCCGGCGGCAGAAGTACGGAAAGAACATTGCGCCCCATGCCGCTTCCCGCCATGACACTGAACAACGCCCTGCCGGAAGGCTATTTCCTGCCGGAAGCGACCTCATCCGTCCCATTAAGCGACAGCGCCTCGAAAATTATCAGAAGCACGCCCGTGCCAGAAAAAGCGCCTCTTGAACAAAGAAAGCCGCGCATATTTACGGTAGATCTTCAGGCCCCGGCCGGCGGCGAAGACTCCGCCCTGTTTGACATTATAAGCGAATCATTTGTAAAGCGCGATTGGGAAAAAGCTCGCATTGGCTTACTGCATTATCTTTCATTGCCGCGCTCAAAAGACGTTGAGGCGCGCGCGCGTTTTTATCTTGGGCAGACATTGTACTTTACTGGGAACTATAGGGGAGCATTGTTTGAGTTTTTGTCGATTAAGGCGACTCATCCGGTGGAGGCTAATATGTGGATTGATTCGACATTAGCGGCATTGGTGTATTAG
>NZ_BDHD01000153.1:0-4246 GCF_054786075.1 Treponema sp. R6D11
GGAGAGGACTTTGTAATAAAATACTCGACAACACGCAAGGGAAAGATAGTTATTTTCGCCGTAGATGAGGGAATACTGCAACTTGCGGGGTATAAGACCCCAGACCCGCTAGCGTTCTTCTTCAGAAAAATGGCGCTTGAAGTGCGGACGGCGCAAATACTCGACCTTGTTCTGCCGCGTTATTCCATCGTCCAAAACTTGGCGGCGATGGGCGGCGGCGGCGGCTTTGACGACGAGTATCTTTCGCGTAACTTAAATCCGTTTAAGCGCAAGCAGAATGTTCCGGTGGCCTATTGGTCGGGCATTATCGACGCGGGGCCGGATGTAAATGAGGCGCGTTACAGAGTGCCGGATTATTTTAACGGAACATTGAGGGTAATGGCCGTCGCCGTAAGCGACAGCACGATTGGCGCGGTCGAGGACAGATCCCTCGTGCGCAGTACTTTTATCATTACACCTAACGCGCCGATGATGGCGGCCCCCGGCGACGAGTTCGACGTTTCATTTACCGTAACCAACAACCAGAAGGGCGCGGGAGAAAAAGGCAAAGTTAGCCTTAAAGTGATACCTTCGGAACATCTTACCGTTTCCGGCAGTAAGGACTTTAACTTGGACATTCCCGAAGGCAAGGATAAAACGCTTAACATTTCGGTTAAACCCGCAGGCCCGCTTGGGGCGGCGCAGATACGCTTTGTCGCGTCCAACGGCGGCGAAACTTCCGAACTTTCCGCCTACATGAGCGTGCGCCCCGCCGTACCTTACCGCGTTTCGCTTTATTCTGGGGCTATAAAAAACAAGAGCGCGGAAACGGCGATTGACCGCAACCTTTACGAGGAATTTCACACCAGGGAAGTTTCGCTTTCCTACCTTCCGATGGGAATGGCGAAGGGGCTTTCGTTCTTCCTTAACAGTTTCCCCTACGGCTGTTCCGAACAGATTACAAGCGCGGTCTTCCCCTTCCTGTACCCCCAACTTTTCAAGGAACTGGGTTACACGAAGGCGCAGGCGGACGAGGGAATTAACCGCGTAATCGGGATTCTTCAGGCAAGAATGAAGGAGAACGGCACTATCGGCATGTGGACTTCCCGCTCCTATGACGATCCATTGATCACAGTCTACGCCGCCCACTTCCTTACGGAAGCGCGTAACGCGAATTATTATGTTTCGCCCGCGATGATGGACAAACTTCTTACGGCGTGCCGAGGCGTCGCTTCCGGCTCTGGAACTACCTTCTACGATTTCGTGACCCGCTCTTACGCGATTTATGTCGTGACCATGAACGAAATTGTTACAACTCCGCTTGTCGAAGCGCTTAAAAGGGACATGAACCGCATAGGAAGATCGTCAACGGGGCTTGGCGGACTTTACCTTGCAGGAACTTACGCGCTATTGCAAAAGACAACCGACGCCGCCCTTCTCCTCGATAAAATCGAGCGTGCGATGGAGAAAGACGACAGTTTCCGTTATATAGACAATCTTATGTATCAATCGGTATACCTTAATATTTTATCGAGGCATTTCCCCCAGCGCCTGCGAAGCATTTCGGAATCTCTGTTAGTTGACATGGCTGGGCAGATGGAAAATCAGTCGTACACGACGATTTCCGCCAACTACGCGCTTATGGCGATCGACGCCTATCTGAAAGCGGTTCCAAAAGCGGACACGGGCCGCTACACGGTGCAGGAAGTTTCAAAAGACAACCAGCGCAAAGAAATTAAACCCACGGGTACAACCTTGTTCAGCGCCCCCTTCTCCGCAGGCGCGGCAAAAATCGCTCTTGAAAACAGGGATAACCTTAACCTGTTCTATCAGATAACGGCCGCCGGTTTCGACCGCGAAGTGCCGACAAAGGAAACAAAGAACGGCATCGAGATTTTCAGAGAATTCCTTGACAGTTCGGGAAGGCAGGCAACCAACATAAAGATGGGCGACTTGGTAACGGTAAAACTCAACTTCCGCAGTCTTTCCAACACGGAGTACAGCGACGTGGCGATTGTCGATTTATGCCCCGCCGGTCTTGAGACGGAAATTGAATCGGCGCGGAACCCGTCGACTAGCGGCGGATGGACCGCGGACTATGTTGACATACGCGAGGACAGGCTTGTAATTTACGGCAGCATCGGCAGTAAAGTGAATAGTTTCAGTTACAAAGCAAGGGCGATTAACGCCGGAACGTTTACGGTTCCGCCGCTCTTTGCCGAAGCGTTATACGATAAATCCGTTTGGGCTATGCGCCCTCAGGCTTCGATTAAGATTGTGAAATGATTCGGATTCCGAAGATATTCGAGAAGTTTCACTTTCCCCGACTGCCGCAATTGCCCCGATTTTTTCGGCTACCTCGATTTAATCGGGCACATCTGGGACGTTACCTGCTATGCGGCATCTGTTTTGTCATCGTTCTCTTTTTTGTCATCAACGCCGTTTTTGTGGACATATTAAACGGCGTTTCTTTTTCACGCGCCTACTTTGACAAAAGCGACAGACTGCTCAACATTTTTCTTACTGATGACGACAAGTACAGGCTTAGGGCGAATCTGGGGGATTTTCCGCCTTCGCTTATCGAAGCGGTTCTGCTTCAGGAAGACCGCTATTTTTACGGGCACATCGGTCTTAACCCGATGGCGGTGATAAAGGCGGGCTGGGAAACTTATGTGAAAAAAAACCGCAGAATGGGCGCGTCGACCATCACCATGCAGCTAGCCCGCCTGCGCCATAACCTTTACACCCGGAATCTGTCGGGAAAAATAGCGCAAATTTTTACCGCGCTTTTTTTAGAGTCATGTTATTCAAAACAGGAAATTTTGGAAGCCTATCTTAACATGGTTCCCTGCGGCGGCAACATCGAAGGTTTTCCGACCGCGGCATGGTATTATTTCGGCAAAGATGTGAAAGAGCTTTCGTTATCTGAAATTTTAAGCCTTGCCGTAATTCCGCAAAACCCCTCGAAACGCGCCCCGTTAAACGGCCGTGCCCCGTATGAATTGATCGATTCCCGCAAGGTGTTGTACGAAGCCTGGCTCGCTAACCACCCCGAAGATACTCTGGTGGAGACGGAAATCGATCTGCCCCTGTATCTTGTAAACGGTTTCCCCCGCAGGCTTCTTCACCTAACAGAGCACCTTAACAAGACGCCTTTGCCCAAGACGGCTTCCCCGTTAAACCGTTACCGTACCACAATCGACCTAACCCTGCAAAATATGTGCGAAAGGGAACTTGAATATTTTCTCGTGCGCAACCGAGGTTGGGGGATAAATAACGGAAGCGTCCTTCTTGTCGATTATTCAAACATGGAAGTATTGGCGGCTATAGGTTCCGCGAATTATTTTGACGAAAAAATACAGGGACAAGTAAACGGCTTTTCTTCAAAGCGCTCCCCCGGTTCGACGTTAAAACCTTTTATCTACGCCCTCGCGCTCGAACAGGGATTAATTCACCCCGAAAAAATGTTGAAGGATACGCCCTTAAGTTTCAGCGAATACACGCCGGACAATTTTCGCGGCGAATTTAAGGGGCCTGTGAGCGCATGGTACGCTCTCGTAGACAGCCGGAACATTCCCGCCGTCCAACTTGCAATGGACATCCATAAACCCGATCTTTACGATTTTCTGAAACTGGTGGGAATTTCCGGCCTGAAGGAAAAGGGCCATTACGGCCTTTCGATTGTCTTGGGAAGCGCTGATTTAACGATGATTGAACTGGCTACCCTCTACGCCGCACTTGCGAACGGCGGTGTAAAAAAAGAGCTTCGCTATTTATCGGCGAGGGACAATTTTTATACGAGCGGCGACTCGCGGAACTCAAGCAACGGTTCGCAGAACTCAACGCAAGCGCGTAACACTTCGCAAGGCGAAAGAATTTTAACCCCCGCCGCGGCGGCGATTACGGTGAGAATGTTAGAAAGAAACCCCGCTCCCGATGATTTGCGGGTAAGAACGCCCCGTTCCGTGCCCGTAGCCTACAAGACGGGCACTTCAATCGGTTTTAAGGACGCGTGGTCCATCGCAATTTTCGACCGTTATGTGCTATGCGTATGGCTTGGAAACTTTTCCGGCGAGGGAAACAGCGCGTTTATTGGAAGGTTAAGCGCCGCCCCTTTGGAGTTCAGCATAATAGACGCTATTCTCGCGGAGATTCCCGACGATAAACTTTTCGCCCGCCGTCCCCTGCCTTCGGAAGTTAAAGCGGTGCAGGTGTGCGCCGTCTCAGGCGACATTCCTTCCGACGACTGCCCCCAGTTAATAGACAC
>NZ_BDHD01000154.1:0-4224 GCF_054786075.1 Treponema sp. R6D11
GCACCATTAATGGAAAAACAACATATCGCCAAGCGCGCTACATCAAGACATAATTATACTAGATCGACAAGTTTTAATACGGATTTTATGAGCCATTTTGAACAAAAACCGGCTCGACGCGGAAAAAACGGCCATTCTTCGGCTTTCGCCTTCGCCAAACAGCAAAAACCTGCGGCAAGAAACGGCGAAAAACGCCAAAGCGGGTTTAGTATACCCATTCCTTCTATCGCGACCGCCGCGGTTGTCGCCGGAATCGTCCTTTTAACCCTTACGGCGCTTAAGTGGGAAGGTTTTAAGATACCCCTCCCCGAAAACTACGCTATTAAGCTAGAAGCCGAAGATACCGCCGACAAAACGATGCAATACGCCTCGACGGGCGTGCCCCTGCTGTCCGTTAAAATACCGGACGAGCCCGTGCCGACAATACCCGAACAAAGCCTTGAACAAGTCGCCATACAGGCGGAAACCGATAAGAAGGGCGATGATTCGGCCCAAGAGCTGATCACCTTCCAATGGCAGAAGTATAAGGTGCAAAAAGGGGACTCCGTTTCCGTAATCGCGAAAAAATTCGGGGTTTCCATAGGGGCGGTCATATCCGCCAACAATATCCGCAACGCCAGGGGGCTTAAGGAAGGGGTTACATTGAGGATTCCGAATATCGACGGTATCCCCTACTCGATTAAGTCCGGCGACAGCCTTTCTAAAATAGCGGTGTCCTTCAACGTGCCTTTGGAAGTCATTCTCGACGTAAACGACTTAAAAACCGACGTGATCAAGGCGGGGGAGACGATTTTTATCCCCGGCGCAAGAATGAACGATTTGGACCTTAGGATGAGCCTTGGGGAACTGTTCACCTATCCCGTAAACAGCAAGCACCTTACAAGCGGTTTTGGAATGAGAAAAGACCCGATAAGCGGCGAGCTTAACTTCCATACCGGCATCGATCTTCGAGCGAATACCGGCGCCACGGTTATGGCTTCCATGGAAGGGACGGTTTCCGTAATAAACGAAAATTGGCTGTACGGGAAGCACATCATTTTGAGCCACCCGAACGGGTATAAGACTTTGTACGCCCACCTTAGCTCCATTTCGGTAAAACAGGGCGATAAGGTGGCGCAGGGACGGAAAATAGGGGAAGCTGGAAACACCGGCTACAGTACCGGCTCGCACCTTCATTTTACGATATATGACAAGAACGGAAAACTTATCAATCCGCTGGATTTATTAAACTAAATTGATTAGGAGACATTAATGCGCAAGTTAATCCTCATTCTTTTGGCTTTTATCGCGATTTTTACCTATATTAGGGCTTTTGAAGTGGTACCGGCATCAGACGCCCAATCGACCGCAGTCCAATCGACTGATACTTTGGCAAAAATACCTGTGGAAATAACCCCTTAAGATATACTACAATTAAAGTATGATTTACGGCAAAAAACCCACCGCTGTATCGGACGTATACACTTTTAGCGATGTGGTAGAACGGGCATGTGAAAAACTAATGGACCGTCAGATTATATACTCAATCCGGCGAATTCAGTCTATGGATGAACGCCTTGCCACGCTGGAAAAGGAACTGGACGATTTTCTCTCGCAAAAAAACAGGAAAAACTGATGAAAAACAGGCGAATCCTTCCTGTCATTGTTTTCTTCTTTTTGGGGATTTTCCGCCTCTTCGGGTTCAATTTCAGCAATTTGATTCTATCAAACGACGACAGGCTCCTGTTCAAGGCGGAATTTGAAAACCAGCACGAGGTTTTTATCTCCCGCCTTACGGATATGTCCATACAGCAGCTTACGGCCTTCCCGGAAAGGCTTTCGGTAGTTAACAACGGAAGAACCATTTTGGTTCAAAACCATTTCGGCCTGGCGAGGATTCCGACAACTGGCGGGATACCGTCGCAGGTTGCGGGCTTTCCGTCTTTCGCGTCGGGAAACGTGCCGCTAAAGGGAAGACTGCACGAATTCGCCGCTTCAAGCGACGGCAAATGGCTTCTTTACGTGGAACCTGTAAGCCCGGCTTTCGGGACTCTGATTCTTGTCAACATTGAAAGCGGCGCAAAAAAGGTTATAAGCGAAAAGATTGAATTGCCCAATACGGGGTTTCCCGCCTGCTGGAATCCCGATTCAAAACTTTTTGTATATTCAAAAAACGGGAAACTTTTTTATTATCCCATTTTAAATGATATTACGGTTACTACGGACGAGCGCTTCAGGCACATAGGGCCGGGGGAAATTAATTCCGTTTCTTGGGGACAGATGGGCGAGTTCTATTATTTTAACGGGAATATCCTGTACCGCGTTTTAAGCCCAGAGCTTTTTACAAGATCGATTTACGGCGACTTTCTTACAATCGGGAACGTGGCGGCCGTTCTGCCCTTCGACTTTGAAGCCGGGTTCGACAGATACTGGGTGGCGCCCAACTCCGGCTCCGTATTAATCAATAAAAAAGGAAAAAGCCTTTTTCTGTTTTTGTTAGGTGAAAACCAATACAACAATTCGGCTCTTCCCCACATTATGCTTCCGCAGGGGTCGGGCAATATCAGCGTGTTCTGGCCGTCCAGCGGCGTGCTTACGATTGTGTCCTCGCTTAAAAAAGAGATTTCCGTCTGGCGTTTTGAAATTAACGGAAAAAACGTAAGGACTTTAACGCCGACAGATATTCCCATGTCCAACAACGGCGCCATCTCCCCGGACGGGACAAAGGTTATTTTTTGGGGCGAGAAAGGGCTTGAACTTTGGGATTATTCGAACTGGCGGCTTATTCATAAATTAAGCGAAACGCCGGTTCTTTCCTGCGCGTGGATCAACAACAGGGAATTTGTCACGGGAAACGCAAGTTACATAGAGGCGGTAAGCGTCGCCAACGTCGCTAGCGCCACTGGCGTTGCCAGCGTTGATTATCCCCGCAGGAAGATCTGTCTTTCTGGCGCTGACGAATTCGGCTTTGAGGACAACGAGCATAACCAGCGCATATTCGCAAGAATAGAGAACGACTGGTTCGCGAGCAACGGAAGGAGCGCGTGGGCGCCCGCCACGGAATCCGCGATGCGGAACACTTCCACGGCGTCTGAACGCTTCCGCGTATTTCTTGAACCCCAGCCAAACGGCCCCTTTACGAATATTCCGATGGTACGCAACATAACATCCGTAGGCACTTCTTCGCTTGTGTCTAACCATTCGATCAACGCCGCTTACAAGCAGGGCAGAAATATCCGCGTAGCCCTCTGCTTCGACCTTTATGACGATGATACCGGCCTGTCGCAGGTTCTTAGCGCCCTGCGCCGTTTTAACGTAAGGGCGACTTTCTTCTTGAACGGCGATTTTATCCGCAGAAACCCGAACGCAGCGGCTGCGATTGTCGCGGCTGGACAGGAAGCCGCCTCCCTCTTTTACGCGCCCGTCGATCTTTCGGACGCGCGTTACACGGTAACGCCGCAGTTTATCGCGCAGGGGCTCGCGCGTAACGAAGACGAATTTTTCCAGGCCACCGGAAAAGAGCTTGCCCTGCTTTGGCACCCGCCGTTTTTCCGCAGTTCCAACATGATAAACTCGGCGGCCGCCGCCGTGGGATACGCCACCGCTTCCAGGGACATCGATCCCAACGACTGGCTTTCCAGAGACGAGGCGTTAAGGCTCGGCATACGCCAGTATTCCTCATCGCAATTAATCGAACAGATAACCGATAAAAGGAAAAACGGCTCCATAATTCCCATCCGGCTTGGAATAAACCCCGGGGGCAGGGACGATTATCTTTACCTAAAAATCGACGTGCTTCTAGACGCCCTTATCCGTTCGGGCTGTGATATTGTTCCCGTTTCTGTTATCGTCAGGAAATGAATGTCTCTCTTCCGTCATTAATCGAAAAGACTTTTCCGATACCGGGACGTTTTCGCTCCGCCCTGCCCTCGCAGGTCGCGGAACTTTCCCGCCTTCTCACGGGCGCGCGAGGAGACCGTTCCCTTTCATATTTAAGCCGCCCCAATTACCTTTCCGCCTACCTGCGCTATTTTCTGCCGTGGAACATTCTGCGCCTCAGCCGCCTTCTGCCCTTTATTGATCTTCCCCTCCGCGCCGGGGACGTAATCGCCGACTTGGGAAGCGGCCCGCTAACCTTTGTGTCGGCGCTCTGGCTCTCCCGCCCCGACCTGCGCTCCGTCCCGCTTGAATTTTTCTGCATAGACAACTGCGCCCCCGCCCTTGCCGCAGGGAAAAAGTTTTTCG
>NZ_BDHD01000155.1:0-4185 GCF_054786075.1 Treponema sp. R6D11
GAAGGGAATTTAGGTATCAGTTACAACATCATAAACTCAAGCAAAGAAAAAATCATTGTTTTTTACTGCAAATAATAGTATTCTTTATATGTTCAATATTAACAATAGATTCAGAAGGAGTACCTGTGAGAAAATTTCATTGTTGTGCAGTTAAGAATACGGTAATATTTTGTATTCTTATCAGTACTATTTCCTGCATCGGAAAAGGGGACAAAAAAAATGCGGAAAAGGCACAGAATATTGAACCAAATGCAATAACTATAACTACGGCGATTTCGGAATCAAACTGGCTAATCAAAACAGATTTTGCAAAAGGCCGTCAAAATTATACGGAACATCAAATTGATTCTGAAAATAAATCTGTTTCTCAGATAGTTAGAGATATGCTTTTACTTTACAACCTAAAGTTAGATGATAATCAGGCAAAAGATTTTGATTATGCAGAAAAATATTGGAAAGAACGTAATAAAAACTATTCCTTTGTTGATAATAATGATTTAGTAATTAATAGTATTCTGTATCCTAGAGTACCGTTTATAGAAGACATGGACGTTGGACATCCGTATATTTTTCTTTCAAACTTTAAACATCTTATGTATAATAAGGATGAAAACTGTATTTATATGCTTGTTTTTTTTGAAGAAAACGGTTTGATTTGTAGATTTAAAGATATATATATAAATTCAAGTTATAATTATATACCAATTTTAAATCGTCAATATCATATTGAATACAATTGGATAGATGATATGCAAATCAAGAAGTTTGGAAACAGTACCGCCATCGTAGATGATTTTAATAATGACGGCTATGACGATATAATGCTATTTCACCGCGGCGAAGGAGATGATTATCTTAATAAAGGAATATTTTGTTCAATTTTTGATTTTATTGACGACAGAAGCAAAGGAATGAATTATAAGGCGGTATTCACAGCGGAGCTTAAAATTTTTCTTGAATTTCATGTGAAAACATGGGATTATGGACCGCCTGTACAGTTTGGCACATATAAGGGGATAGAGGGATTTATAATTTATGAAGAAGTACCAACCGGTGAAATTGGGAAACAATGGGTTGGCCTTGATCCAGATAACCCGTTCTATGATGACTGGTATGAAGAATTTAAGATAACTGAAGGGGTATGGAAATTTTATACATGGGACAAAGAAAAAAAGAAATATGTTTTTATTAGCCTTGTAAACCCTGATGAAATAAAATCACAGTGGTCTAGAATCAATAAATTCCAGTGACAAGTTATCGACGGGGTTGTAAGATGAGGCAATTATGAACTTGAAAGAGGCAATTGCGCTTTATTATGAATGAAGCCATGCAAAATATACCAATGGACATCGTATAGCAATTGTTCCATTGCATGATACTGTGGCGAAAGGAACACTAAAAAGCATATTACTTCAAGCAGGAATAGAGTTAGAAGATTTTTTAAAATTACTATAGAAATAATTGTACACGCAATGGTGTCTTTTTCCGAAATTACGCAATTTCGCATAAGTTTTATACCACTTTCTTCCTTTTTACTACAAACACTACGCCACCTACGACCACCACTGCCCCGCCGACAATGGCGAACCACGCCCACAACGGCAGGGGGATTGCTTTGTCATCAATAGCGGTACTCTCTGTTTTCGACTGCTCGCCGTCGCTTTCATTATCTGTTTTTGGCGGTATAGGAGTAAATTTGGAATAATCTATATCTTCTTTCCCTTTTTCAGCCAGAATTACATATTTGCGGCTGCCTTTATCCCATGCGACAAAAACCCAACAATAATTTTTTTCAATGTCTAACAAATTTACTTTTATACCGTCTACCCCCTGGTAATTGACAAATTCCACAGGCAGCGGGCATTCCCTGTTAAAAATACTATAACTATAGTAAAAAGAGAAATACATCTCATTTGTTTCGGTATTATAACCATATATATTAACCGTCTCGTCTGGACCGAGTGGGTCAAAACAAAGTATTTCATCATTGCCATCGCCATTGTAATCGCCAATCATCGCCGCTTTATCACCCAATGGAGCGCCAGGAATGTTTTCAAAAACAAATTCCAAATCAACATCATCAATCTTGTGATGAGCCTGCATTTCAGATTTTTTTGCAATACCTATCATGTCTAAACGAGTAACATTGCTTGATTTGTCAATGTTATATATATATGTATATCTGCCTCTGTTGGCAATCCAACTGACAACTCCGGGGATACCAAGGTTGATTTTTGATAAAAAAACAATATCTCCTCCTTCTTCTTTAAGGAGCAAATTTTTTGCATCTTCATATTCGTCAGAAAATAACGGCGATATTATCAATAACGCCATAGCGGTAATTAATATAATCTTTTTCATTAATATGCCTCTTTATCTCTTCAAAGTAAACGCAATGGTGCTTGACACTGTTTCTTGCCAGAGTACCCTGCCTAGTATTATACACCATATACGGGGTATTATAAAGGGTATACTATGAAGGAATGGATTTGATGTTTGGAATTTGGGTGTTAGAGTTACCTCTGCGTGTACCATTGTGCGGTCGATAGGAGTAATGGATTATGAGAAACAAAAAAGCGGCATTTTGGCTTGCGTTGTTTTTAGTTGTTGTTTTTTCTTCGTGTTTAGGACGGCGGAAAACTACGCAGACAACAGAGCCTAATCAGGAAGGCGACATTGAGATATATTCTTCAGAAAATATTCAGGAAGACGATTTTGAGATATTTTATTATGAAGACGAAAACGGCAAATCCGTAGTGATTAACAAATATTTAGGTTCAGATGAAAAAATCATAATACCGCCTGTGATAAAAAATCTGCCTGTTACCGGCATTGGGCATCGCGCTTTTTACGGCCGTAACAACATTACCAGCGTAACAATATCGGACAGCGTTACAAGCATTTGGAATGAAGCCTTTGCCAGATGTACCGGCCTTACCAGCGTAACCATCGGAAACAGCGTTACCAGTATTGGGAGACACGCTTTTGAAGATTGCAAAAACCTTACCAGCATAAACATACCTGCCAGCGTTACCGTAATTGAAACAAGCGCTTTTTGGTCTTGCCCTAATATTCGTAACATAACAATAGGGGCTGATAAAGTTGAGTTTATAGGTTCCGTCTACTCATGGGTACAACTATTCTCCACTGATATTCAGACGGTAACATTTTTGAATGGAGTTACAAGCATCGGGGATGGCGCTTTTTTCCAATGTACCGGGCTTACCAGCGTAACAATACCCGATAGCGTTACAAGCATTGGGGAAGACGCTTTTTTAGGTTGTTCCAGCCTTACCAACGTAACAATACCCGACAGCGTTACAAGCATTGGGCAGGGAGCTTTTGATGGATGTACTAGCCTTACCAGCGTAACAATACCCGACAGCGTTACCGACATTGAGGCGTTTACTTTTTATGGTTGTACCGGGATTACTAGCGTAACAATACCGAACAGCGTTACAAGTATTGGACAGGGGGCTTTTCGTGAATGTACCGGGCTTACAGACGTTACCATACCCAACGGCGTTACAAGCATTGGGTATGGGGCTTTTTGGTTTTGTACCGGCCTTACCAGTATTATCATACCGAACAGCGTTATTCGCATTGGGAATTACGCTTTTTCCGATTGTACAGGGTTTATCAGTGTTACCATATCGAACAGAGTTACGGACATTGGTGAGTTTGCATTTTCTTCCTGCACCGGCCTTACCAGCGTAACTATACCAAAAAGCGTTACTCGCATTGGACAGGGGGCTTTTGTATATTGCGAAAACATTACCAGAGTAACATTTGAAGGGCTAATTGGAGGAGTCCTGGGCGGTACTATCGGGATGGTTATTGCTTGTCAGCCTTCTGTAAGTAATGCCTTTAAAAATACCTCGCTGTTGTACTATTCTCCTACCGCTATTAGCGGTATTATCGCAACCGTTTATATTTTACGCCTCTGGTTTTAGTTCCGTAATTTAATGTAAGTTAATATTATAAGAAATATTGTTACTGTTTCGTCCATATTCTGCTTTCACCGGCAGGTCTTGTGTACGTTCCAGCGCCGCCCGACAAATACTTTTCGTGCAAGTCTCTGTCGAATGAGTAATAAGTAGACTCAAAAAGATGCTCGGGCGGCTCGTCCTTGTAACCAAAATGATTAGGAGTAATAGCGCCTTCAAATGTTACTCTGGTAATGTT
>NZ_BDHD01000156.1:0-4147 GCF_054786075.1 Treponema sp. R6D11
ACCGTTCTGCGCTACAAATACCGGTTTTGAATATTTCATAACCTTTCCTTTTGCGTTTATAGCCCGCTATGGCTTTTATCTATGACTGTTCAACGAACAGTATTCAAAACACTGAGAACATCAGTGTAAGAACCCTATGATTCTTTGGGAAAAAGCGCATTTATTTCGTTGTAGGATAAAGCAAATCTTTTTTCATCATCATTTTCGTTTTCAAAGATTGTATCGCACTCTCTTGGAATCTCTGTAAATGCGTTTATCAAACACTTTAAAAGTTGTGTATTTAGACCGTTTTGTATGTGGAGTATCGTCGCTTTTTTAAGTTCCATTAAACGGCGGGTATATTTATCTTTTTCCTGTTCAATAATAAGTGATAATATGCGTTTCACAACTGGCTGGTCTACCCCATCTACAACAAATTGCAATCCATATTCAAAAATATCTCTGTTGTTTGCTTTTTCATGATCAATCAATTGTTCTAATTCCAACAAACCTTCTTTTCTTGCTTTTTCCGATAAGAAAATAATCCTTTCGGATATTTTTTTGTACTCAATATAAAATTCATCACGAGTCATTTTCTTGCCTCCGCTGTTCCTGCATTACGCCAAAAAGCACGTCGCCTCTTCCGTAGTTAGTACCGTTAATAAGGTTTAACATCATACTTTCGGGAGTGTATTGTATCAGATTGCTTATAAGGGCGGGTTTTGGGCTTAACTGTTTAAGAATAACATCATTCCGCACGGCTTTAAATATTTTTTCACCCCGTCTTTGTTTAATAATGTTATCCTTTTTTCTCGTTAAAACATTTTTTCCGTTCTGGCTGTAAAATTCTTCGATGGCATTAGACGTTTGTACTATACTAAGAAATTGGACTTCGCTTTTTGGAGTTTCATCGATAATAACAAGAGAGGGGAAAAACCATGTTTCACAGTCATGGCAAAAAAACCTTGTATCTTCCCTGTATTGTTTCGCGCGATCTTCAAACAGTTTGTCCGCCTTTGGGTTTGCGTAATAATCGAGTAAATCCTTAAATGAAAACACACGTCCGCACTTTGGGCAAACAGAGTAATTTATAAGCTTTATTTTTGTTTTTGGAATTTGAATATTGCCCATGCCCTGTTCTTTGTTTTTTTGCTCAATATCCACAAGATTTTTTTCACCATTTTCTGAGCCAAAATAACGGCATATTGGTATATCTTTTAGCACTTCGGGGGGGAAATTACCATAAGGTTCTTCCTCTTGAGGGTATTTAGTTATAAAGGTTGTAAACTCTTGAATACCGTAAAAGGCGTTAGTGTCGATTTGTGAGGAATCTAAACCTTCATAATTGTTTTCTATGTTATCCTTATTAATAAAATCATCTGAAGTAGGTTCAAAGCATCTTACAATTTCACCCGTATCTATTAAATGTAAATAAATTTTATATATATGTTCTTGAGATTCATCCACATCTTTTAACCTGACAGGCCCCATATAATCTATTTCTTCTATTAGGATTGTAGATGCCCTTACGGACATATTCTTGAATATCTTGTTTCTTATTTCAAGGTCTACTGATTTCAACGCTTTAGCAAGCTCCTGAAAATCAATTTCTCTCATAATTTTCTGAATAGCCCGATCATCGCAGCTTGTTATCATTTTTTTAAATGGATTTGATGGTGTTTTTATATATTTCTGTTTATACGTTTTTTCGTCAACGCCCGCAAGAAGCGCTTTTATTTCTTCATCGCTTAAAGGGCCATTATTATGTGGTACATCGTCTTCTTTTTTAATAAATTTTTGAATAATTGGATCTTCTGAAAGTTTATTGTCCGTATGGGCGTTAATCAAACAAGCGGTAATCCACGGATTTTCTCCTGATTGTATCCCAAGTACGGCTTCTTTTTTAATTTCCATCAAAAGACGGGCGTATTTATCTTCTTCCTGTTCAATGATGAGCGACAAAATATTGTCTATAATTGAATAGTCAGTCCCATCAACAGTCAGCCTAAAACCCAACTCTAAAACATCACGCTGTTTAAATTTTTCAACGTCAATCTCATCTTCCAGAGCCAATATACCTTCTTTTTTTGCCGTATAGATAAAGGAGAACATCCTTTCGGCAACCTTGTAGTATTCCTCATTAAATTCATCACGATTCATAATTAACCTCCATAAGTGATTCCATTTCTCTTCTAGTTATATCTATATTTTTTTCAAAAATTTCTTCGGACACAGGATCGCACTCAAGTGGAATTTCTGTATATGCGTTTAACATAATGTTTAAAAGATGTGGGCTCGTACCACCACACAATTGAAGCACGGCTTCTTTTTTAAGTTTCATTAATTGGCGGGTATATTTATCATTTTCCTTTTCAATAATAAGTGATAATATTCTGTCAATAGTTTTTGAATTAAACAAGTCTAATGATAATAGCAAGCCATAATCAAGGATATCCCTATTGTTTATTTTTTCTGGGTCAAGTATTTTTTCCAACACCAATAAACCATGTTTTCTTGCCATTTCCCACAAAGCAAATACTCTTTCGGATGTTTTTTTGTATTCGGTAAGAAATTCATCACGAGTCATACTCTTGCCTCCTTTGTTCCTGTCTTGCGCCAAAAAGCGCGTCGCCCTTTGCGAAGTTAGTGCCGTCAATAAGGTTTAACATCATGTTTTTGGGAGTGTGCTGCAGAAGGTTGGCGATAAGGGTCGGCTTTGAACTTAACTGTTTCAGGATAACGTCATTGCGTATTGATTTATACGTTACGTCCCCCATTTCTTTTATCATAATGTTTTCCTTTTCCCTTGTTAAAACATTCTTCCCTTGCCGGCCGTAAAATCTTTCGATTGCTTTCGCCGTTTGCACTTTGCCAAGAAACTGGACTTCGTTTTTAGGAATTCCATCGACAATAACAAGAGAGGGGAAAAACAATGTTTCACAGTTATAGCAACAATACCTTGTATCTTCCTTGTATCGCTTGTCATCAGGATGGAACCATTCACTACGGAACATATTACTATATGAAAAAACAGTTCCGCACTTTGGGCATACAGAATAGTTTATAAGTTTTATACCGGTATTCGGTATTCTAAAACTGCCCTTGCCTTCTTCTTCGTTTTTTTCTTCAATTTTAAGAAGGAGTTTTTCACTGTTTTTTGAGTCAAAATAACGGCACACGGGTGTATTTTTATATATGTTGCGGGGATAATGTCCATAAGGGTTTTCCGCAGGACGGTATTCCAATAAAAAGGCCTTAAATTCTTCGATACCAGAAAAGGCGCTCTCTAACTTGGGCGGGGAATAGTGTCCTTTATAAACCTGTTCAAATCTATCTTGGAAAAGAAAATCTTTGGGAAGAGTTATTTCGCCCGTATCAGATAAATTACGTATTACATGAAATATTTTACCTTGGGCGTCTATAACGTCTTGTATGCTGATTTTATTTATATTCTCAATTCTATTAATTAATAATTTTGATGCGATTAATGATATATTCCTGGATATTTTATTAATTACTTCAATATCCGCAAATTTTAACGCCTTAGCCGCCGTCTCCTCTGAATCCAGTTCCCTCATTATTTTTTGAATGGTGGGATTATCAATCTTTAAAATTTCATTAATTGGATTTAAACGGCTTTTTTCTGATGAAGTTAGGAAATATTTTTCTTCGGGTGTTGTTTCGGTATTTATTCCAGTAAGAATTTCTTTTATCTCTTTTTTGTTATGTTTTTCTACAAAAGAAATTTTAGCGATTGGATCATCTATAAAATTCATGTCCGTATGTGCATTTAAAAAATAGGCAATAATCCACATATTATCACCCTGTTGTAATCTAAGTACGGCTTCTAATTTAATTTCCAATAAAAGACGGGTATATTTATCTTCTTCCTGCTCAATGATTGGCAACAATATATCCTTTATAACTGAACAGTCGGTTCCATCAACAACAAATCTCAAACCCCATTCCAAAATATCACGCTGATCACATTTTTTACTGTCAATCATATCTTCAAGTTCCAATAAACCCTCTGTTCTTGCAATGTTGGAGAAAAGAAGTATCCTTGCCACAACCCTTTTATATTCGGTAAGAAATTCATCACGAGTCATGCTTTTGCCTCCGCTGTTCCTGCATTACGCCAAAAAGCACGTCGCCTCTTCCGTAGTTA
>NZ_BDHD01000157.1:0-3980 GCF_054786075.1 Treponema sp. R6D11
CAAAAACTATTTCCGGCGCATAATCCGCATATACTGGCGGTTCCCCGGCAAACTTCCTGTAATAATAAAGCGGTAGCGATGCTGTCGTCCGTAATTCCCGCTACCGCCTCATTTATAACGTCAAACGCTTCTTGTATTTGTTCTACGCGGCTTTTATTGATATTCATACCGTCTTTTTCCCGCAATACATATATTTTTCGCCGTTTTCAAACGCCTCACATTTAATAAAGTCAGGGCATTTTTTACATTCTGTTTTTGTGTGTTTGTAAGCCGGTTCGCAATTTTCAAAAGTTTCTCCGCAAAGAAATAATCCGTTTCCTTTTATAGGACACCCGCACCCGCCTAAATTGTTATCCCTGCAATGACTATGCAAGCCGTCATAGCCGTTTTGTTTGAGATAGTCCGTTATAATTTCTTTAACCGTCATTATTAACCTTCCCTTGCGCCCACTTTTCAAACGCATTTTCACAGCCCTTTACCGTTTTGCACAATTCTTCGGCAGGGCAGTCAACGCAGCCATTACTCTTGAAAATAACCAGCACGTCTTCAATAGTCAGTTCATGTTTCCATTTTTCAAAATTGGTTTGTTCGCTCATTTCAACGCTCCTTCGTATTCCCAAAGTCCAAGGCTGCCTTTCGCCGGTATCGGCTTTTCAAACAGTTCTGGCTTCCTCAACATCCAATGCCACATTCCCGGTTCCGCCCATTTGCCCTCATATCCTTTTATACAGTCATAGAGTTCAACCGAACCGACGATATTTCCACACCATGAAAGTAGTTCTCTCATTTCCGCGCTTGTCAATTTGTCAGATAAGGCGCGCGCGGTGATTTCCGTAAGAAACGGATCGGGCTTCTTTGACGCATGGAGTAGAATGCGGCCGCGATAATTCGTACCCCATGTTCTGTTTTCAACGTCCTTGCCGTGCTTCAAAATAAGCCAAGGCCAGGGCATGATGACCGATAACGCTTTCATTTATCCTCCTTGTTTATGTAATGGCAGCCGTTTGCTACGCAGTTATATTCGGTTTCGTTATGCGCGCAAGTCAGGCAATGCCAAGAGCAGGTTCCATTTTCGTTTGTTACCGAATTGCAATTAGGGCATGGTTTCGGTTCATATTCGCTCATTTTTTTTCTCCTCAAGGTATTATTTGCCAGTCCTATTTCTTTAGCCAACCTTGCTTGCGTCCAACCTTTCTTTTTCGTGATCTCTCCGTTTTGTACCCTGCTCGTGTACCCTGTAGGCATATTCTTATCCTCCGTAATATAATTTATCGCCCTCTCAAGAGGGCGTTTTTCCGTCTTTTTCTTTTCTGCAATCTTCACAAAGATACATTTCGTGTTTCATCGAATATGTGTCCTTTTTATAACCGGCTTCATTTCCACATTCTTCACAATGGGCTACTGGCGCATAGTCAAGACAGTCGCCGCAATAAAATTTCCAGTTAGTTTCAAAGTAACGACCATAACCCGAATCATGTATTTCTCCGCAACGGGCGCATACTTCGTATTCATCTGGTATTATTTTTGTTACCTCTTGCAAAAACCAGATAACGGACTTTGCTTTTTTGAGAGACATTTTCGGGCTTTTGCAACATATGCCTTCGGGCAATTTGCCGATGGTTAAATACTCTAAAAGTTCATTTAATTTTTCTTCCCAAACAGATGATTTAATTTCGCCTGAATAAGCCTCTTTGTGCGAATCCGTGTCAAAATATCCTTCCGGCTGCGGTTCCCCGTTTACGGCTTTTTCCAAGTCAATTTTTACATACATTTTTACGCTCCTTGAAAAACCGGCAACGTGCGCCCTGTTCGGTTACTTCAAATATCCTATGCAAGCCCTTTGGCGGCTTGTTTTCCGGGAATCTGTCAAAATATTCTTTTTCCGATTTCCACATCAAACAGTTTCCGCAATGCTTACAGGCGGCGCAGATAATACCGCGCTTGCCCGATTTATTCTTTGGCGGTTTCGGTCTACCCATTTTCTACCTCGATCCCTTCGTGTCCGGCTTTGAAAGCCTTGAATACTTTACCAACATGGACTAATTCGTCGATCCTGCCTTCAGAATCTTCGTAAAACACACGGGTTTCCTCGGTGATTTCTTCGTCAACGAATAACTGGTTAATCACATATTCAGCGTCGTTTGTTACGCTGCGACCTGAATTGTGTCCGATGTCGCGGATTAAAATATATTTTCCGCGCTCATGTTTCAAAACTTCCCATTCCGCTTTCATAAAACCAAACTCTCCTTGTTCAATATTATTTCTAGCCCTACACACTGGACCCATTCCAATTTCTATGGACAATGCGTTTTTAAGCAACCGCCTACAAATACGGCAACGGCAACCCATTAATTAAAAAGCCCCCTCTCGTTTGCTATTCTTTCCTCTGCGATTTTTATATATTCCGGGTTTATTTCGCACCCGATATACTTACGCAATAATTTAAGAGCGGTAACGGCGGTCGTCCCGCTCCCCATGAACGGGTCAAGCACAATCCCACCTTCACGGCTTCCGGCCAAAATACACGGCGTTATCAGTTCTTCGGGGTATGTGGCAAAATGTTCAGAATGATTGTTGCTTTTTGTATTTACAATCCATACGCTTCTTTTATTTCGTAATCCGTCTAGGTTATAAACTCCCTGCCGCTTACATTGTTGTTGGCTGTCTTTGCTTCGGTCGCTTTGCGTTGGCCCTGTAATAGAGCGTATATCCTTTTCAAACCATGCTGATTTCTCCGATATTGCTTTATAATCAAAGTAATAATTTTTAGATTTACTCAATAAAAAGATATATTCATGCGATTTCGTACACCGGTCGGTAACGCTTTCCGGCATTGGGTTGGGTTTATGCCATATAATGTCTTGCCGCAGATAGTAACCTTCAGCACGGAGCGCAAAAGCGAGCATTGCAGGAATACCAATATCATCTTTTTGTTTAATTACAGTAACGGGTTCGCACAATGGAATAAATATAGATGGAATAGCCGTTTTAGGAAAAGTTAAATCTCCCAGATGACTAATTGAATTTCTTTCGCTATTATGCTTAGCTCTTTTTCTATAATTGACTCGTTTCTGGCTAATTTCAAATGACACTCGTGGCAAAGCGTTATGCCATTGTCTAAATCGTATCGAAGTTCTGGATGGCTTCGAAATGGTTTTATATGATGAGCTTCGGGTCGAATTGATGAATGACAAAGACGACAAATACCCTTGTCTCTTTCTATTACTAATTTTCGCCATGTCCGTCCTTTTGGACACATTCGGTCGTCTTGTCCGCCTCCCCAAGAATAATGGTTCTTTTCCTGATTGTATTGATACCAGCATTTTGGAGAACAGAATACTTTCTTGTTTATACTTTTTTGCATATCCGAGGGATGCCTTTCTAATTTTTTGCCACATACTACGCATATTTGTTTTATATGTGTATTCTTTTTTCTTGGTTGATGGCTCACAGCGCATTTTTTTGAACAATACTTTCCTTGCCCTCGATTTATCTGTGCTTTGTGTACCTGAAAACTTTTCCCACATTTCGGGCATATTCTTTCTACATAACTCTCTGGTTTTTTGTGGAACACTAAATAACAGTTTCGACATTGCTTGCTCTGCCGATTCATAACCTGACCACACACAGGACAAGGCTTGTGCAATTTTTTCTCTGTCATCACCACTTAAATCTCTCCTTATTACATAGTTTAATGAATTAATTACTTTATTAGAATAGGACGATCCGATATTGACCCATAGCGTACCGTCTTCACGGAGTACACGCTTAACTTCACGAAATACAGCGACAAGTTTTTCTATGTATTTTTCCGGCGTTTCTTCCAATCCTATCTGGCCGTCAATACCGTAATCACGCAAGCCGTAATAAGGCGGCGACGTAATACAGCAGTCCGCAATGTTATCAGGGAGCGTTTTTAATGTGTCGATGTTATCCCCAGACAGGATTATATTTGCCGTCATAATTGGTTGGAAGTTACC
>NZ_BDHD01000158.1:0-3967 GCF_054786075.1 Treponema sp. R6D11
TCCCTGGTTCGAATCCGGGTGTGCCCATGGTTTTTTATAAAGGAGTGTATAAATGAAAAAATTGTTGTGCGTGTGTTTGGTTTTAATTTCGGTGTTATCAATATCATGCCAAAAAAAGTCGGCGGGTTCCGCAGGTGATATGGGCGTGACTGTCCGTCTTCTTACGGACGCTTCAGGCGTTGATGATAAATCTTTTAATGCCGCCGCTTGGAGAGGTATTCTTGAATTTTACGGCGATACGGAGAAAAAACCAAAACATAAGGGAAAGGCTTATGATTGGGTTACAACTCAGGATCAAAGTATGTATATTCCTAACCTCAGAATGGTTACCGATGAAGGTTACGATTTGATTATCGTAAATGGTTATACATGGGACGAATCTTTAACTTTGGTTTCCAATGATAACCCTACTCAAAAATATCTTATTGTCGATGTCGATTGGGTAGAAGCCGGCAATGTAATGCAGGCGGTTTACGCCGAGCATGAAGGCTCTTATCTTGTCGGCGTTGCCGCCGCTTTAAAGGCGCTTGAAGACGGCATACCTTCACCGCGCTTTGGCTTTATCGGCGGAATGCAATCTTCGGTTATTACCAAGTTTGAGGTTGGCTATGTGCAGGGTATTCATTCAATTATTCCCGATGCGGAAATTGTGGATTATTATGTAAATAGTTGGAATGATCCGGGTCTTGCGAAAACCCAATCAATGAATTGGTTTGATTCAGGGGTCTATGCTATTTTCTCTGCGGCAGGAAACAGCGGCAATGGCACTATCGCTCAAGCGAAGGAGTACCGCATTGCTGGCAAAAATGTTTGGGCAATAGGAGTAGATTCCGATCAATATGAAGATGGGCTTTACAATAAAAAAGATTCTGCCGTTCTTACATCAATGGTTAAACGTGTGGAGAACAGCGTTGTTTTTGCGCTTAATGCTGTTAAAAATAATACTTTTTCCCCAAGCGTTATAGTTTTTGATTTAAAAGCCGATGGCGTTGGATATTCCGCAAAGAATTCGGCGTTAAGCAAAAATGTAATCGAAAGATTGGAACTTGTAAAAAAACAAGTCGCAAGCGGAAACATTAAAGTAGAGGCGACTTATGCGGATTCTAAACGTCTGCCGGGTTTTCCACAAAATTTAAAGGCGATTGACGACTAAAATTAAAAGATTAGAAGATAAACTTCTTGATATTTTTACAGGTTCAAATGCCGTAATCTCTGTTTTAGTTGTGCTTCTTGGTTTTCTTGTCGCTACGTTACTTATTCTTGTAATAGGGAAAAATCCGTCTGTCATGTATCAGGCTATGTTGCAGGTTGTCAGCGGATTTGATTCCCGGCGTGGCACATGGAATATACGCTATATCGGTGAATGGATAGTAATTTCCATGCCGCTTATTTTATGCGGTTTAAGCATGGGGTTTGGTGTCCGTGCCGGATTATTTAACATCGGGGCGGAAGGGCAGTATATTGCCGGATTAACGGCGGCTCAATTAATCGCCGTTGGTTTTACAAGCTCAGGCGGCGAGAAGTTTCCTGTTCATTTTTCGCTTGCTGTGTTAGGTGCAATGTTTTTCGGGGCGTTGTGGGGCGGCATCTCTGGTTTTTTGAAAGCCAGATATAAAGTATCGGAAGTTGTCTCCACAATCATGATGAACTATATCGCTTTTTTTCTGCACAGATTTATATGCTTAAACATTCCTGGAAGCAACACTTTTAAAACTCCCAATTTTCCTGACAGTGCGTCTCTTTCAAACCCTGCTTTAATGGCAATCACAAACAGATCAAGCCTGAACAACGGTCTTTGGTTTACAATAGCGGCTGTCGTAATTTATTGGCTTATCATGGAAAAAAGCTCGTTTGGTTTTTCTCTTAAAGCGACAGGATTTAACAGAGAAGCGGCATTATACGCCGGTATGCGTGTAAAAACAAATATCACGGCGGCAATGGCAATCTCCGGCGCATTTGCCGGACTTGCTGGCGCTGTTGTTGCGTTAGGAATTTTCAGTTACGGACGAATATTAACATCGTTTGACAATTACGGCTTTGACGGCATTGCAGTCGCTCTTGCCGGTAATTGTTCAGCGTTAGGTATCTCGATAATGGGACTTCTTTTTGGAATGTTAAAATCTGCCCAACCGTTAATGCAATTACGCCAAATCCCAAAAGAAATAGCGTCAATTATAATCGGCTTAGTAGTAATTTTTATCGCATTACGCCCGGGTGTTCAAATGTTTGTGCAGTGGCGGAAGAAAAGCAAATTAAAAAATTAAAATTTTATATTCTTTTTAATAAATAGGCATGCTCTTATCTACATCTCTTGCCCAAGCGTTAAGCCCGTCTTGCAGATTAAGCAGTTTGCCTTTGTAGCCTGCGTCTTGCAAAGTGCGTATCCCTAAAATGCTTCGCTGACCGATTTTGCACAGAAACACAGCGTCTATAGACGTGTCTAATTCTTCCATGCGTCTTTCAAGCTGACCGAGCGGAATAACTACGGCGTTTGGAAATTTTACAATGGCTCGTTCATGAGGTTCTCGTATATCTATAAATTGAATTTTATCTCCGTTATCAAGTCGTTTTTTTAATTCGAGGGCGGTTATAGTATCTATAGGTTTGCTGTCAGTATTTTTTTTCAAACCGCAAAATTGTTCATAATCAATTAATTCATGAATGGTAGGATTTTTTCCGCATACAGGGCAATCGGGGTTCTTATTTAATTTTAATTCACGGAACGACATACGCCATGCGTCAAATAAAAGCAAACGCCCAATAAGCGGCTTTGCCCCGCCCACAATCAGCTTAATTGTCTCTGCCGCCTGAATCGTCCCGATAATGCGCCCCGCCCACAATCAGCTTAATTGTCTCTGCCGCCTGAATCGTCCCGATAATGCCGGGCAGTACCCCCATGACTCCGCCTTCCGCACAAGAAGGAACAAGTCCCGGAGGCGGCGGAGAAGGGTAGAGGCAACGGTAACACGGACCGTCTTTTGCTCCAAAAACTGTCGCCTGTCCGTCGAATTGAAACACGGAGCCGTAAGCGTTCAGTTTACCCAAAAAAACGCAAGCGTCGTTTACAAGGTAGCGAGTTTGGAAGTTGTCGGTTCCGTCAGCGATAATGTCGTAATCGGCAAAAAGTTCCAGAGCGTTTTTGCTTGTAAGCATTTCGTTATGCGTTACAACATTTATCAGCGGATTTATCCCCTTGATTCTGTCCTTTGCCGAAGCGACTTTTGGTCTGCCCACGTCTCTTGTGCTGTGAATAATTTGCCGCTGTAGATTCGATTCGTCCACCACGTCAAAATCCACAAGCCCGATTGTTCCCAATCCTGCCGCCGCAAGATACAAGGCAAGGGGAGCACCAAGCCCCCCCGTACCGACAATGAGAACTTTCGCCGCCTTTAATTTTTTTTGCCCTTCTACGCCTATTTCCGGCAAAAGCAGATGGCGGCTGTACCGCCCGATTTCTTCGTTGGTAAGCTCCGCCTCGCTTTTATCGCCGCTTCCGCCCGCGATTGCCGGGACAATCATCAATTCGCCATTATCGGCAATTGGCGTTTTAAGCCCCTTCAAGCTGTTAATGTTCTCCCCGCCCACGAACAAGTTGATGAAATCGCGAAGATTGCCGTCTTCCGTGAAAAGATGGGGTTTTAAGGCTGGATATGCGTCCGCGAGGGCTTTAATCGCCTCGCCCGCCGTGCCGCCTTTTACTTCCACCTCCGCATTGCGCTCGGTAAAAGCCCTAAGCGCGTAAGGAATAAGTACTTTTATCAAGTTAACCTCCTCTTAAGCCTGACCGCTTGTAAGTGGTCAGGCTATTATAATCGAACGGCTCCGCAAAGCGGAGACGAAACCTCCTTTTATTTAGTATTACAGATTATTACGATAAAATCAATTAATCGTTTCCAGCGTAAAATCACTTCTGTCGGAGGTAAGTTCCCAGCTTGTAAGAATCTGCGCCTTGCCCTTATCCACCGAT
>NZ_BDHD01000159.1:0-3945 GCF_054786075.1 Treponema sp. R6D11
TGGAACGATTTTTGCGATTTTACAGGCAAGGTTTCAGGAACCAGCAGGGCGGCCGCGATGCAGGCGTTGGAGGCGGAATACCCCGGGAGCTTCTCAAATGATACGCTTAACGCTTATCTGTCGGCGACGGGGCGCGCGGCGTTCAGAAATTACGGCGTAGAAGCCCTTAACATACTCCTAGACAAGGGAATATTTTTATTCCACCGCGACGATATAAGGTTTTTTAACCAGGATATCGCGGAACTGCAACATTCAACATCCATTATGGAAAAGCAATATATTTCGTATAACGATATTATCACATTGGCAAACGTGCGGAATGCTCTGGGCGACATTATTAAAGCTATGGACACGCCCATTTTGTTTAAAAACATAGCCGTTGACCTTTTGGAGCCTTTTATCAAGGAAAATACTTTTTATTCGTTCACCGAAACCCAAAAGCGAATTGAAGAGGCAAAAGAAACAATAACGCCCGTAAACAGAACAATAGAAAAAGGCAACAGAATTATAAGGAAAGGCTTTATTATTACGGAAGAAGAAATGGAAGACCTTATGGTTTTTCATCTATCCATGCCAAAAAGGGATCCGCGCGGCATCATCGGCATTGTTTTAGTGATGCTTCTGCTTTACATCTTATTTGTCGTGTTATGCGGGCGCATCGTTATAGGAAGAAAAATAAACAACAGCGAACGGTATCTTTTGGCTTCCATTACGGGTTTTTACATTATAGGGTCTGTACTGCTTTACAGTTTTTTGCCGGTTCAAAATAATTTTCCAATATTCCTGTTGATGCCCACCGCCCTCTTTATAATGATAATCGCGGTATTTATGGGAACGCGTCCCGCCATGATTATGTCGATTGCCCTGCCTTTAGGTTCCTACTTTGCCGGAAGTTTTGACAATTATTCGTATATCTTCGCGCTAATTTCCGGTATTGCGGCCTCTACCGTTCTTCACAACGCGAAAGACAGAATGAGTCTGATCAAGGCGGGTCTTCTTATCGCGGCGGCAAACTCAACCGCTATTGTAGTTATATTGCTTCTGCGGCAGGCGAGTATTTACGACTATCCCGTCATGATCTTCGGAGCCGTCCTAAATGGCATAGTATCGGGAATGCTTACATTGGGCTTTTTGCCGCCGCTCGAACACGCCCTTAACGCCGTAACGCCTTTCCGTTTAATGGAACTGTCCGACCTTAACGCGCCGATCCTGCGCAAACTTTTTACCGCGGCGCCGGGAACCTACAACCATTCGCTTATGGTCGCCAACCTTTCAGAACAGGCGTGTCAGGACATAGGCGCGAACGCCCTGCTCGCCCGCGTAGGCGCATATTACCATGATATAGGAAAAATAGATAACCCAAGTTATTTTATAGAAAACCAGGACGATCACAACAAGCACGACGAGATCGCGCCCCGTCTTTCCACTACGATAATCCGCAGTCACGTGAAACTCGGCGTTGAAAAAGCGATTAGTCTTGGGCTTCCAAAGGACGTTATCGACATTATCGCCGAACACCACGGAAACTCAGTAATATCATGGTTCTACAACAAGGCGACGGAACAAGAATCCGACGTAAGCTCCGAAGATTTTTGCTATCCCGGCCCTCCCCCGCACTCCAAGGAATCCGCCGTCGTGATGCTAGCAGACATAACCGAAGCCGCGGTAAGGACATTGGACAAACCTACGGCCGCAAAAATCGACAAATTCGTACAACAGCTTTTTGACAACAAGATTGAACACGGCCAGCTTGCGAATTCGGATCTGTCCTTCCGCGAACTTGAAATAATCAAAAAAGCGTTTGTTAAGGCGCTCGCCGCCTATTACCACTCAAGGATCGAGTACCCGAAACAAAAAGAGGAAGCGCAATGAACCGTGTGACGGTTAACGCCGAAGAAGTCTCACTTCCCAAGTGGAGCGACTCCTTATGCTGTTTCGCGCTTAAAGTTCTGGATGAAATTAAACGCGAGAACTGGGAACTGTCGATACTTTTGTGCGGCGATAAAACAATCGCGACCCTTAATTCCCAATACAGGAACAAGAGCGAACCCACCGACATATTGTCCTTTAACCTTGGCGATACGGTGACAGAAGACGGAAAAACCGTATATCTGCCCGGCGACCTAGTTATTTCCCTTGACACCCTGCGGGAAAACGCGAAATATTTCGCAGTAAACGAAGACGAAGAGTTACGCAGGCTGTTAATTCATGGTATCCTTCATTTAGACGGCATGGACCACGAAACTACGGACAAAGAGGAACCGATGCTGGCGTTTCAGGAGGAGATACTGGACAGGCTAAAAGACGAACATATATTGGGTGCCGAGGGGAAAACATGAAAAACCGTTTTCATCTTAACTCCAAAGCGATAAAAGAACTTGAAGAAGACCAACAGCAGATGATCCGCGGCATCGTGGAATTATCGGAAACCACCGTAAAGGAAGTGATGGTTCCCAGAACCGACACCGTCTTTATTCCCGCCGACATCACAAAAGACGAACTTTTTACCCTACTTAGCGAAAACGAACATTCCCGTTATCCGGTTTATCAGGATACGGTGGATCAGGTTATAGGCGTTCTGCACGTAAAGGACGTACTAAAAGCGCTTGTAAACGACAAACCCATAAATATCCGCGAGATTGCGAGAAAGCCCTTTTTCATCCCCGTTTCAAAACACATAGACGACCTTCTAGGCGAATTAAAGCGGAAAAAAACGCATATCGCCATAGTCGTGGACGAATACGGCGGGGTATCCGGCATGGTTTCCATGGAAGATATAATAGAAGAGATAATCGGCGACATTCAAGATGAATTTGATCAAGAAACCGAAGATGTGGTAAAATTGGGCGAGGGCGTGTGGCTGTGCGACGCCAGGGTCAACCTTGAGGCTCTTGCGGAAGAGACAAATCTGGATCTTCCCATCGACGATTTTGACACCCTTGGCGGTTTCGTTTTTGATCTTTTCGGGAAAATCCCCGTTAAAAATGAGAAAATCGAATACAAGGATTATGATTTTATCATTCAGGAGATGGACGGGCACAAGATCAATTCGATAAAGGTTGTAACGCGTAAAAAAGAATGATGTTTTTAAAAAGAGGGGAAATGTTACATTCAAGGTTTTTGTTATTTTTTCTTTGCCTTTTAACTCTTTTTTCCGCAAGCCTTGCGGCCCAATCTCCGAATTCCGCCGCGGCTCTCTATGAAAAGGGAAGAAACTTTATGGCGGACGAAAACTGGTATCCCGCCATAGAAACTTTAATGGACTGCGTAAGGCTTAATCCCGCCCACGCCGAAGGAACGTCCGCCCTCGCCGAGTGCTATTACGAACTTTCCGAATTTGAGCAGGCGCTTAACTGGGTACGAAAGGCAAGACTGCTCGCCCGCAGTAATTTATCCGTGGCGAACCTCGAAGTCTTCACCCTTATCGCGCTTGGGCGCCTGGACGAAGCGACAACTCTTGTCAATGAAATACTTATAAAAGAGCCGTACAACAGGGAAGCGCTATTTGCCGCTGGCGAGTTAGACATCGCGAGGAACAGGCCGTCCGAAGCCCTGCTCCGTTACCGTGAGGCGGTACGCCGCTACCCCGACGACCGCAGGCTTTTAATTTCCCTCGCCCTCGTATCGCTTTCGCTTGGGGACGGTCCGACTTCCGTCCGCTATATAAACAGCGCCCTTGAACAGCATCCCGACGATTACCGCGTATTTTTTTACGCTTCTTACATTTATTCAAAGAACAACATGCTTCCCGACGCCATCCGTTACGCGGAACGCGCCCTCTACTACAAACCCGATCACGAAGCATCCAATTCGCTGTTAGCCGTCCTGCGTTACCGTAATACGCAGTACGACGAGGCAATCCGTCTCTCTGACATTTCCATCGCCAAAAACAGGCAGAACACCGGCGCGTGGTACTTAAAAGGCCTTTCGCTCATACGCCTAAAC
>NZ_BDHD01000160.1:0-3863 GCF_054786075.1 Treponema sp. R6D11
TTGGGGTTGGGCATAAGGCCTTTGCGACCGAGCACCATACCGAGCTTGCCGACATCTTTCATCATGTCGGGGGTAGCCACGGCGATGTCAAAGTCGGTCCAGCCGCCTTTCACTTTTTCGATTAAGTCGTCGGCTCCGACAAAAGCGGCGCCTGCTTCCTGCGCTTCCTTTTCTTTTTCGGGCTTGCAGAAAACAAGCACTTTCTTATCACCTCGGAACTGGTGCGGAAGAACCACGGTGTCGCGCACGGCCTGGCTCTTTTTCAAATTAAGCTTGATGGAAAGGTCTACCGATTCGTCAAACTTCGCGTAAGCCATTTTCTTTACCAAGGTAACCGCTTCCTGCAACTCGTAAGAGTTCATGGGATCGTAGTTCTTGGCGTTTGTCCTGTATTTTTTTCCGTGTTTCATTTATCCACCTCTACACCCATAGACCGGGCGGTACCGGCGATAATTTTAACGGCGGCGTCAAGATCGTTGGCGGAAAGATCCGCCATCTTTGTTTTGGCGATGTCCTCAAGCTGTTTCCTCGAGATTTTGCCGACCTTGACCTTGTGGGATTCTTTTGAACCCGACTCAAGCCCTATCGCTTTTTTAATTAAAACCGATGCGGGCGGGGTTTTGAGGATAAACGTAAACGATTTATCCACATAAACCGTGATAATAACCGGAATGATAAGTCCCGGTTCCATGCCTTTTGTCCTGTCGTTAAACTGCTGGACAAACTGAGGCGCGCTGACGCCGTGAGGACCAAGCGCGGGGCCTACGGGCGGGGCCGGAGTGGCCTTTCCCGCGGGGCATTGCAACTTGATTTGCGTCGCAATTTTCTTTTTTGCCATCTAATTCTCCTTCGTGGTATGTCCGGCGGCAAACCGGACTAACGCCTGCACCTTGAATCCAAGACGCGAAGCTTCCACTTATACTTTTTCTACCTGCAAAAGATCAACTTCTACAGGCGCATTTCTGCCAAATATTCCAACCATTACCTTCAACTTGTTTTTCTCTTGATTAACTTCTTCGATTGTGCCGACAAACGATTCAAACGGCCCGTCGATAATTTTAACCTGCTCTCCGGCGGTAAAATTCTGCCTTGCGCGTACCGTCCGTTCTCCCTTAATTTCACCCGACTTCTGCAAAATCGCGCGGGCTTCGTCGCCCGTCAAAGGCTGAGGCTTGCGGTCGGAAGGAGTCCCGACAAAGCCTGTAACGCCCTGAATTTTTTTTATCTTGGAACAGGGCAGTTTCCAATCCATATCGGTTTCGGGAAGATCCATCTCGACAAGGATGTAGCCGGGAAGGAACTTTCTGTTCTGGGTGCGTTTTTTCCCGTCCTTAACCTCGACCACTTCCTCACTGGGAACTTTCACGTCGCGGACGACATTCTTGTCCAACTCCCCGTTTCCCATCATCATGCGGATTGTTCTTTCTATCTTGTTCTCGTATCCCGAATAAGTATGCAGGACATACCAGCCCGTAGCCATTCTTCTTTGCCGCTCCTAAAACTAAAATACCGCTCTAACACCCAAGAGCAACAACATATCTATGAGCCCTAAAATTGCGGCTACGATAATGGTAGAAATAATGACGACTTTTACCGAGTTTATAACATCGTCTTTTCCGGGCCAAATTACCTTTTTCAGTTCCGCATAAGATTCTTTAACAAACTGACCAATTTTCATCTTTTTCTTCCTTTCAAAAAACGTTACATTAAAACCGCATCAGGCGCGGAAGGACTTGCCCTACATTCGGCAACATCCTATTTCTTAAAACCGCTTCAGGCGCAGAAGGACTTGAACCCTCGACCCACGGTTTTGGAGACCGTAGCTCTACCAACTGAGCTATACGCCTATTTCCTTACTTTATCTTGGTCTCCTTGTGGGGAGTGTGCTTGCGATCATGCGGACAGTATTTCTTGAACTCAAGTTTATCCTGTGTGTTACGCCTGTTTTTTGTGGTGGTATAATTGCGCCGTTTGCACTCACTGCATTGAAGGGCTACCAATTCCACTGCCGACTTTTTGCTCGCCATAAAAACCTCTCTACAATAAATATCTGCACGCTTTTGGCGTGGACGAAGCCCTCAATCAGAATCGAACTGATGACCTCATCCTTACCATGGATGTGCTCTGCCAACTGAGCTATAAGGGCAATGTCCCAAGACCAGCTAGGTTTTTGGGGACACTACTGCGAGTTTACGCATTTTAGATAAATTACAAAAAAAAGGCAATTTTGTCAATAGTCCGAGCTAATAAATTGACATTTTTATACATTTTTATATATTATTATAGCCAAAACAAGCGAAAAAAAGGATAGATTATGTCAACACATATTGCCGCTAAAAGCGGAGAAATCGCCGAAACCATACTGCTTCCCGGCGACCCCCTGCGTGCCAAATTTATAGCCGAAAATTTCTTAAAAAACGCCGTCCAATACACAAATGTACGCAATATTTTGGGTTTTACGGGTACTTTTAACGGAAAAAGAGTGTCCGTTCAGGGTACGGGGATGGGAATTCCCTCAATTTCGATATATGTGAACGAATTATTCCGTGAATACGGGGTAAAAAGGGCGATCCGCATAGGGACGGCCGGATCCTTAAATAAGGACGTGCACCTGCGAGACATGGTGCTTGCCATGTCAGCCAGTACCGACTCAAACGCCAATAATGTCCGTTTTGGACACAGAAATTACGCCCCGACAGCCTCATTTTCCCTACTTAAAAAAGCCTGGGATATTGCCGTTTCCAAGGGGTGGGAGCCAAAAGTAGGCTCGATTCTTTCTTCCGATTTGTTCTACGGCGAAAACCCGGACGACTGGAAACTTTGGTCAAAATTCGGCTGTCTTGCCGTGGAAATGGAGTGTGCCGAACTGTACACCCTTGCGGCAAAATACGAGCGCGAGGCCCTTTGCATTGTAACGATTTCAGACAGCCTGATTACGGGCGAATCTACCAGTTCGGAAGAGCGCCAGACCACCTTTACCCGCATGATGGAAACCGCGCTGGAAACGGCTGTCAGTTAGCGGAAACCTCTTAATAACTAAAGATCTTCCTCGACTTCTGGATCCTTCACACCGTTGATGAGCGCGTCTTTAATTGCCGGGAAAGGGAAGCTATTATCATTCCTGTTAAGTATTTGAAATCCATCGCCTTTGGTATCGCTATTGCCATTGTCCCACCAGAAGCACGGTATTCCTTTTGATTTCGCGTAACTTACATAATATTGAGCCCATTCAGCGCGTGTATCTTCGTTGTTTTTATTTACCGCGCCAAATTCTCCGAATATTACGGGTATTCCCTTGCCAACAAATGTACTGTAAGCTCGATCCATCGGGGTTTCAACGCTGCTTTTATCACTTAAATTATTACTGCTCCATGTACTAACAGCACCTGACGCAAAATTCCACGGCGAATAAGCGTGAACCGAAACAATAAACTTATTTTTAGTATTTGAAGAATCATTTGGAATTACAACCCCGCTCATCGCGGCCTGCTCAGCGGACGCAGCATAAGTTGAAACCATCAAAATACGTTTTACGTTGTTACTGCCCCTTGAGCGCACCGCATCAACAAAAATCTGCTCCAACACGTTAATGTTGTCTCTTTCTTCCTTTGTTCCTCCGCTCCATTCCGCAGAACTTCCGATTGTACGCGGTTCATTTAATCCCTCGAATATCAATTTTTCATTTTCGTTTTTAAAATTCTCGGCTATTTGCAGCCAAACCCTTTTAAAAACTTCTTTTGACGCATCCATGTCTTTATTCTGGAACTTAAAAATTCCCTCGTCATGATGGGTATTAAGCAAAATGTACATGTCGTTATCTACCGCATAACCGACAATTTCCTTAACCCTGCTCATAAAAGTTG
>NZ_BDHD01000161.1:0-3808 GCF_054786075.1 Treponema sp. R6D11
CCCTCTGGGAAAAAGACTACCTCTACGAAGGACACTACATACTCCCATACTGCCCACGCTGTGCCACCGTCCTCTCCAACCACGAACTGAACTTGGGCGGTTACAAAGACGTACACGATCCGGCTATAACCGTGCGGTTCAAAGTTGTTGACGGCAAAAAGTTTGAGGTAGATAGCAACAACACCTATCTCCTCGCATGGACAACCACCCCCTGGACGTTACCCTCAAACCTCGCCCTAACCCTCGGTGCGGAGATCGACTACGTACTAATCGAAGATCTATCCACTAACAACTATCCACTATCCGCTTCCTCTTCCCCCGAACACTATATACTTGCGGAGGCAAGACTGTCCGCCTACTACAAAAACGAAACCGAATATAAAATCTTATGGCGAAAAAAAGGCAGTGAACTAGCGGGACTTCAATACGAACCGCTATTCCCATACTTCAAAGACGCACCTAACGCCTTCCGCACCTTCCTAGGCGATTTTGTTACAACCGAAGACGGCACGGGCATAGTGCATACCGCCCCTGGATTCGGCGAAGACGACGCACGAGTACTAAAAGGAACAGGTATCCCTGTTATCTGCCCTGTAGACGCAGAATGTCGCTTTACTTCTGAAGTTCCCGACTTTGCGGGCGTTTTTGTAAAAGATGCGGACAAAGCAATCATCGAAAAATTAAAAAACGAAGGCAAACTTGTAAAACGAGATCAAATACTTCACTCCTATCCGCATTGTTGGCGATGTTCAAGCCCGCTTATTTACCGTGCGGTAGGCTCATGGTTCGTCAGCGTCGAAAAAATAAAAAAAGACATGTTAGACGCAAACAGCCAAATCTATTGGGTTCCCGAACACATCAAAGAAGGCAGATTCGGCAAATGGCTGGAAGGAGCCCGTGATTGGGCAATCAGCCGAAGCCGCTATTGGGGAAACCCGTTACCAATTTGGCGATGCCCCGACTGCGGAAAAACAATCTGCGTCGGAAGCCGTGCCGAGTTAAAAGAACTTTCAGGCGTATACCCCCAAGACCTACACAAACACTTTGTCGATGAAATAAAAATCCCCTGCTCCTGCGGAGCGAAAATGTCACGCATCCCCGAAGTATTGGACTGTTGGTTTGAATCGGGAGCGATGCCCTACGCGCAAAATCATTACCCCTTTGAAAACAAAGAATTTTTTGACAGCCATTTTCCCTCGGACTTCATCAGCGAAGGCTTGGATCAAACTCGAGGCTGGTTTTACACCCTAACGGTCCTTGCGGCGGCGCTCCTAAAAAAGCCCGCTTTCAAAAACTGCATAGTAAGCGGACTCGTCCTCGCAAGTGACGGCAAAAAAATGAGCAAAAGCCTTCGCAACTACACAGACCCCAACGAAGTGATAAACTCCTTCGGTGTGGATGCGTTACGCCTCTTTTTGGTACATTCTGCGGTAGTAAAAGCCGATGACCTGCGTTACAGCGACGACGGCGTGCGAGAAATAATGAAAAGCATCATCATCCCGTTGTGGAACGCCTACAGTTTTTTTGTTACCTACGCCAACATCGACAAAATCACGGCGACAGGAGCGCCCGAAAAACCTTCCAATCCTCTTGACCAATGGATACTTTCAGAGACGCAAACCCTCGTAGAAAAAGTGGGCAACGCCCTCGACGCTTACGACCTAAGCCGAGCCGTAGACCCAATCCTGCGTTTCATCGACCTGTTGAACAACTGGTACATCCGCCGCTCCCGCCGCCGTTTCTGGCGTCCCATCGCAAGCGATGGGCGCGAAAACGATGCCGACAAAATCGAAGCCTACGGCTCACTCTACTACGCCCTCAAAAAATTGATAACGGTCGCATCCCCCTTCATGCCATTTACCACGGACGCCATCTGGCAAAACCTGCGGTTAAAGGACGACCCCGAATCCGTACATTTAACCGACTATCCCGTACCAGACGCAAAACGTCGAGACGGCGGACTTGAGTTCCGCATGGCGGCGGTAATGTCCGCAGTTTCAATCGGACGCTCGCTCCGCTCCCAGTACAATATCAAAATGCGTCAGCCTCTGGGCAAGGCGGAACTTGTTACACGCAACGAAGACGAGAAAAAAGCCTTGCTCGGCATGGCGGACATAATTCGGGAAGAATTAAACGTAAAAGAAGTTGTATTTTCAGATAACGAAGAAGATTTGGTGGAGTACGAAGTAAAAGCCAACTTCCGCGTATTGGGAAAAGAACTTGGAAAAGACATGAAATCCGCCGCCGCCAAAATAGAAGCTTTAAGCCACGCCGAGATTCAAAAAATCGTGCAAGGCACTCCTCTTTCGATTAACGTTCCCTGCGAAGGCGGCGATAAAGCTCTTGTGCTCACGGCGGACAAACTCGACATCCGCAGAATAGAGAAGGCGAACCTGCGCGTCCTTAACGAAGGCACTCTCACGGTAGGTCTTGACACCGAAATTACCCGCGAACTTTCAATGGAAGGCGACATCCGAGACCTTATCCGAGGCATACAAAATAGTCGTAAAGAAATGGGGCTCTCTGTTACCGACCGCATAGAACTTTGTTTACATGGTGTGGATTCGTTAAAAGAAGCCTGGGACAATTTCGGCAAAACCGCCGCAGAGGAAACCCTAGCAGTAAAAACAACATGGGCGAAAACAGATGGACAAATCCCGATAGAAGCCGGAGACGAGACATGGCAAGTAAAGATAACAAAGGCGTAGGAAGAAATTCCACCACGAACCACACGAACTATAGCGAACTAACGCAAGCTAAGATAAGTTTGCGGACAACAAGTTCGTGTCGTTCGTTTGGTTCGTGGTTAATTCTCTTTATTTTATTTCTATTACTCTCTTGTAAAACTATGCCCAAATCCCTCAACATAAACCTAGAAACAACAGACTCCCTCCCCTTTGAAAGCGGTGCTTTTGCATACCTTTTCGTTGACACAAAAAAAGCCCGCTCCATTATTGATATTTTGCCTGTTGATGAATTAAAAGACAAACAAACAAAACAAATGTTAGACAGAACCCGTTTTTTTGCCGCAGCGTTATTTCCGCCAACAGACAGACGGCGTTATCAAATTGCCGCCCAAGGCAATTACCCCCGCTCCAACGCCGAACTTGCCATGTCTCTTAACAAAGGCTGGGAAAAACGCCGTTCCGCAAGCGGCGGCGAATACTGGTATTCAAACGGAGTTTCGGTATTATTGACCGCTTCCCACGCTTATGCCGCCATGTCACAAAACGGCGACGCTATCGATCCCTTCACCCCAAACCCCGGCGTACAAATCCCCGAACAATTCAACGAATTCCGCCATGGCTCGCCGCTCTCGTGTTGGATAGTAAACCCTCTTGCATTGTTAAACCAAATGTTAGCCGGCTTTCCCGTTCAATCAATTAAAGGTTTTTATTTTAAGCTTTTACCCACACAAGAAAAACAATACGAAGTAATAATCAGATTGCAATTTGAAAACCCGTCTCATGCCAGAGGCTTAGCTACAATACTCTCATTCGCTTCAAGTTACTCGTCCGATTCGCCACTCTCTATATTTCTTTCTAACCCGTCCATAATAAACGGCAACAACGTAGATATTAAATCCGTTCCCCTTAGCGAAAAAGAAATAAAATCCCTATTGGAACTTTTGTTATAGTTGTGTGTGATTGAGGCAGTAGCGGACACCTTTGCGTATATTTCATATACAAGTAGTTAAGCGAAATGCATATTAACATATTTACAAAAGTTATATAAAATTGTATATGGAGAGATAGATAAAATGTTTGTTAATAAAATAAGAGAATTATTATTTGGACAGGATGTATTG
>NZ_BDHD01000162.1:0-3805 GCF_054786075.1 Treponema sp. R6D11
ATAGTATAAGACTTGCCAGAAAATGTAATTGTATTGCCGTTCCAATCGCTTACCCATGTTCCACTAAGGCCGCCGCCTTCTAGACTGCCGCCGCCGCCGCTATCATCATCATAGCTGCCGCAAGCCGCCATCGAGAATCCGATTACCGCTACAAGAGCGATAACGCCTAAAACTTTGAAAAAGTTTTTCATTTCTTTTTCTCCTTTGTCTTTACTTAAAACCCCATACGGGATTTTTTGCGGAATAATGCCTAATCCGCTATGGTAATTTTAAGAATGGTTAGATAGTCTTGTCATGCGTGGTTCCACTTAGTTTTGAGGAAAAAATGCGAAAAAATGGGGGTTAAATTATTCTTTTTATGCCCAGCGCGATTCCATACCCTGCGAAAGCCGTTATAAGGCGGTCGATTATATTGACGGGAATCCGTGACAGTATTTCCGCCAGAACCGCAGGAATATTTTGGCCGAACATGGTGGCGGTTAAATCCGCCGTAGACCACTGTTTTACCGAAAGGTTGGGGTCTATGCTTTGAATAAAAGAGGCAATGACGCCGCCTAAAACGCTTATGACAAGGCAGAGGCAAAATGAAAGGAGGATAAGGACGATCATCAGGTTTATCGCTTCCGCCAGACGGCGGCTTGAGGGGTTTTGGCTTGTTTCAGGCGGTCTATTGGACAGGCTTAACTCGCGTGGGAAAAAGCGGATAAAGAGCCACGTTACCAGAGCTGTCGCCATGTTGCAGATAGCAAACAGATAGCCTTCCCAGCCTGAAAAATAGAACGTAGACTCGATTATGTTGGTTAACGCCCCGGTCAATAAGCCCCAAAAAAGCCCGCTCGCCAGAGTGAGGCTTACTGTCAGAATCGTATCCAGATAGAGGGGAAGCCCGGCCCGTCTTGCGAGTACGTGAATGGCAATATTCAAAAATGCCCCCGCAAGACAAAGAACCGACAATATAACCGTTTTACGCATGCCTCATTGTATCATAATTTTACAAATTGAAAAACAACACAAAATCCCTTACAGTAATGATATGCCGTTTGAAAACGCAGAAAGCGCCGCCGCTCTGCCGGGCGAACTTGGAATGTATATCCGTCTGGTGTGGCTCTTCGTTTTTATCATTACCGTCCTCATGCTCTGCCTTTGTTATCTTTTTATTTCCATGCGCCGCGCCGACGAGCGTGAAGCCCAAAGCCGCGCCTTTTCCCATTTGGCGGTTGAAGGGCTGGAAGCGGAACGGCGGCGTGTTTCCCGCGAACTCCACGATACGGTCCTTCCGCTTGTCAGGGACGATGAAGTGTCCGCCCTTATCCGCTCCATCTGCATGGAACTGATGCCGCCCGATTTTACCCGTCTTTCCCTTAATGATTCTCTTACGGAACTTTGCCTGCAATTTATCAAGCGTACCGGAATTGAGTGCGCCTGTTCGATAGAGGACGGTCTTTCATTTTCGGCTTACAGGCCGGAAGACCAACTGCACATATACCGCATGGTTCAGGAATCTTTTACCAATATCGAAAAACATTCCAAGGCGGGGCAGGCTGTTCTGGTCGTCCGGCGCATAGCGGAACATATTTTGATTTGCGTTTCCGATGACGGTATCGGTATACAAAGCGTGCCAAACATTTTTACCAAAGGCGGCGGTTTGGGCATAAGGAGCATCCGCCAAAGGGCGGCTATTTTGGGGGCAAAAATTGATTTTATCAGCGAAAGCGGCAACGGCCTTATGGTAAGAATTGAATTATCCCCCCCAATTTACGGAGGCTATAATTGGCTGATAAACCGCGCCTTGTTATTGTGGAAGACCATCCGGTCATGCGGGAGGGGCTTGCGTCTTATTTTAACGGAACAGGCCGCTGGCAGGTAATGGGTACCGCATCTACTCTTGCGGGTGCCAAAGAATTACTGTCAGGCGTTCAAGCGGATATCGCATTACTCGACATTCAACTTGAAGACGGCTGGGGTCTTGACGTTATCCCCTGGTTGAAAGATAAAGCCTCTCCCGTTATGGCGGTATATTCCAGTTTTGACGATTACGCCCATGTAAGCGCCGCCCTTGGCATGGGCGTGAAAGCTTATGTCTGCAAACGCCGCAGTGAGAGCGAATTGGAAAATGCCCTGCAAAAAGCCCTAAGCGGCGCCGTCTACGTTGACGAAGCGGCGCAGGCAAAACTGCACAATGTAACCGATCTTATAAGCCTACTTACAAGGCGCGAAATTGAAATAGTGAACCATGTAAAAGACGGCCTTTCCAACAAACAGATAGCCGCCCGTCTCGGCATAAGCTACCGCACGGTAGAAAGCATCCTCCACTGCGTGTATGAAAAAACCGGCATCAACTCACGTCTTGAATTGCAGAAACTGTAGTATAGGTCGAGAAGATTTCTCACAAAGGACACGAAGGGGGAGAAGGACACAAAGAGGGAAGAGGAGGTTTTTGTCCGAAGGTTATGTGTGAGCTTCACGATAAGATTACGAACGACAACCCCTGATTCCTCTTCCTTAGTGATCTTCTCTTCCTTTGTGCTCTTTGTGTGAGGTCTTCGGGAAAACTTTATCTTTCAGATTTTTTCTCAAAATGGGAAAATTCCAAGCTGAAGCTCGCGCGTCCCTGTGAGACACTGCGAAGGCTTGTCATAAAGCCGAACATTTTTTCCATGGGGGCCTGCGCCTTTATTTCATCGGCATCCGATTTGGCGTTCATGTTAAGGATTTGCCCGCCGCGTTGGGTTACAAGGCTCATCACCTCTCCCACAAATTCATGGGGGGTGTTAAGGTTGACAGCCATTATCGGCTCAAGCAGGATAGGCGAGGCGTTCCGGCACGCTTCGTCAAAGGCCATGCTGGCGCAGGCTTCAAAGGCGAAGGGAGTGCCCGTCTGTTCCGAATACTGAATCCCCGTAACCGTCGCCGTAATATCGATACAGGGGTAGCCCATGACGATGCCCGATGAAAACGCGCCTTTTACCCCGTTCTCAACGGCGTCAAGTATTTCCTGAGGCACTTCGCTTTTTCCCTGTTTTGATGCGAGAACATATTTGTTGCCCGTTCCCCGTGCGGCCGGTTCAACTCGCAAAGTAACTCCCGCGGCGTTTTCCTTTCCGGCGATAACTTTTGAAAAATTCTCGCCGTGCTCGACAGTTTTGCTTATCGACTCCCTGTATGTAACCTGAGGGTTTCCCACCTTCGCGCCGACCTTGTATTCCTTCAAAACTCTGGTAACAAGCACTTCGAGGTGAAGCTCGCCCATGCCCGAAATGATAAGCTGTCCGGTTTCCTCGTTTTCCCTGATGGTAAAAGTCGGGTCTTCCTTGGAAAGGATCGCGAGTATGTCCTTCAATTTGTCCTGTTCGGAAATTGTCTTAGGCTCTATGGAAATGGAAATTACGGGTTCGGGGAACTGCATCTTTTCAAGCAAAACCGGCCAGCCTTCGCTCCCGATGGTATCCCCCGTCTGCGCCAGTTTCAGCCCGATTATAACGCCGATATCACCCGCGCTTAAGCTGTCCATCGGCTCCGATTTATTGGAATGCATCCGTAAAATCCTGTTCGCCCTTTCGCGTTTCTTCTTCCCCTGATTGTAAACCTGTCCGCCCGACGGAATGGAACCCGAGTACATTCTAACATAGCAGAGGCTTCCGGCTTCCCTGTCGTTTTGAATCTTAAAAACAAGCCCCAATGGTTGTCCCTTAGGATCGTAGGGGACGGTTATATCTTCCTCTTTTTTAAGGTGATGCCCCACGGCGGGGTTAACTTTGTCCGGCGCCGGGAGGTGAACGACCAACGCGGCACTTACCGGCCGAAG
>NZ_BDHD01000163.1:0-3750 GCF_054786075.1 Treponema sp. R6D11
ATAATATATGTATGAAAGTTAGTAATTTTGGTAGAATTAAGTTAGAAAATGATATGAATGAAATAATTAACATTGAGAAAATGGTTCAAAAAAAAGAAAAGAATGGGTTAAAATTTAACTATCCAGTATTAGTTGGTGATGATTTCTTCACCATTGTCCATCGATTAGTTGCTGAAACTTTTCCAAAAAGACTTAAAACAGATCCCGACTTAAATTTCAATATTTATAAATATGTACATCATGTTGATGGAAATTGTTTTAACAATAATGAGAATAATTTATTATGGGTCACTCCCTACCAACACGCATTAATTCATCCTTATTTACGGAAAAATTTTTTAAATAAAACATATTAAAACAATCGGCACTTCGCTTAAAGGTCGGTAAAAGTACGTCGCCTAACGCTGGATAGGCAACGAAAAATAGTATTTACAATTTTTGATTTTATGACTAATTAGGGTGAAATGTTTGATGGAACAAAATCGTTTATATATATGGATTGCGAAAAGAATGTACATATTTTGTACCAGATACATGATGATAAAGATGAAATAATCTGTAATAAATTGGATAAATTGACATTTAAAACTATATCAGAAGAATTTATTAAATGGTATGAAAAAACTGAAAAAGGAAAAAATAATATTTGCGAATAAAATAAACCGTCAATATATTTAGAATTAAAAGTTACTTGTAAAACAATGGACGCGCAAGTGGTAGCTAACACCAAAATTCCTACCACGACCCACGAACTTTTAGCGCATATCTTGTCGTTGTTCGCATTGGTTCGTGTGGTTCGTGGTAGATCTTCTATTTACCCAGCCTAAAACCCTTAAACCTTAAACCGCGAAACCTCGCGTACCAGCGTATCAATCCCTTCGCGGTTTTTAGAGCTTATCTCATTAACATGATGTACGGCGGTATTTATCTGCTCCGCGCCGGAAGCCATTTCGTTCATTCCTCCAGTTATCTCCTGTGTTGTTTTCTCCAGATTGTTGCTTTCCTGTATAACCTCATTTGCCCCTTCAAGCATTTCATTGGAGCCGCTTTTTACCTGCCTTGTGATTTCATTCACATTATTAACAACATCAAGTATCTGCTTGCTTCCTTTGCCCTGTTCTTCCATCGCGCTTAAAATATTTTCTTCCTGCTCGGATACTATTTTTATGTTAGAATCAATCGCTTCAAATTTTCTATTCACATTAGCGGTGGAAAGAATAACTTTGTCTATCGAATTTTTTATCTTCTTTAAAACACTGCCGATAATTTTTGACTGTTCGCTTGAATTTTCAGCTAACTTGCGTATTTCGTCCGCTACTACCGCAAAGCCTCTGCCCGCGTCTCCGGCGTGAGCCGCCTCAATCGCGGCGTTCATCGAAAGCAAATTAGTCTGACTCGCTATATTATCCATAACGGAGTTAATTTCCATAAGCCCTTCGGATTCAATGGCTATCTCTTGAATATCGCTAGCCATTTCTTCCAATCCTGTTCTGCCGGCTTCGGAAGCGTCCCTTAAAGTTTTTACATTGTCAGTATTTTTTACAAGAGTCTCGGTAACCGAATGAATATTTGCAACCATTTCCTCTATGGCGGACGATGCCTGCGATACATTGTTACTCTGATTCTCAACATGATTGTTAAGTTTGTTGATATTAGTGACAACCTGTTCCATAGTAGCATGTGTTTCGCTTACACTCGCGCTCTGGTTCATAACTCGTCCTTTCATACTTTGTATGTTAGCGTTAATCTGGTTAATCGCCGCCGCTGTTTCCGTCATGTTGCTTGCAAGCTCGTTGCCCGTGTTGTTAAGATTTCCTGATTCATTTTTTATGATTATGACAAGACTTCTTATTTTTTCCAGCGTTTTGTTAAAGTACAGGGCAAGGTTGCCAATTTCGTCCCGCGAATTGACGGCAAGGCTCCTTGTAAGATCACCCTCACCTTCGGAAATATCTTTTAAAGTGTCAGATGCATAAACAATGGGTTTGCTTATGGAACGGGACAAAAATACTGAAGCTGAAACTACAATAGCCAAAACAAGAACGCTTATCAGTATAGTTATAAAAAGCATTTCATAGACAGGAGCCATTACCGTATCGACCATAAGGGCTATCGCATAACTCCATGTGATTTTCGTATCTCCAAAGGTAATAGGAATGATAAATATTATCATTTCCTCATCTATTGTTTCTATGTAATTTTTAAAAGAATAAGGTTTTCCCATTTTTACCGAGTTAATAAAACTATCAAGATATTTGCCCGCCATATCGCCTTCGGTATCTTTAATATTTTTCCCGATACGACTTTCATCAAAATGCGCTATTATAGTTCCGCTATTGCTGAATACGGCGGTTACAGAATCGGGAAAAGGTTTTTGAGTCTGAGAAATATTTTGAATGTCCGCTAGGGGAAGATCAAAACCTATAACGCCCACAACATTATCGCCGTTGCGTATCGGAAAAGAAATAGATGTTATCAATAATGTTTTTCCGCCTACATTGTACTCGTATGGATCCAAAATTACGGGAAGCCCCGATTTTTTCGGTAGAACATAAGCAGGGTCTTCGAAATCTTCCAGAACAGTCATCTTGACAGTTCCGTTATCCCAATAATAGTAGGGGGCGAAACGTCCTGTTATACTTGTTCCTTTTGTTCCCATGAATTGTTTATCGTCGCCTTCCAAAACGTCAGGTTCCCATACGCACCATGTCGCTATAACTCCGGGGTTTTCCCGCGTTATGCCATCGAGAATAAAATTAAAAAAAGTACGGCGGTTGGCGATTATCATGTAACGGTATTGTTCCATAACATGAGCTACAGTTTCCACCTTGTGCATGTAAGAGTCAACAAAATTTGTAATATCAGCGGCGGAATCATTTGCCATAGTAACTGCGTATTGTTCCGAAAGTTTTAGAATACTGCTTCGGGAACGGACAAGCAAAGTAACAGAAACGGCGGCAATGGCGAATAAGCCAAGCGCGGTCATAATAGACATAAGTTTAAAACTGATTTTCATATTTTTCCCCTTATATAAGATAAATGTATCGTTCCGTTCTTTACCGCTTCTATAATAAATGTTATAAATCTTGGTTTTTAAATATAATTATTTGCATGTTTGCGTTTTTTTCTTACAACTATTGAAGAAAATTAATATTTTCATTATAATTAAAACAATCATGCCAACTTATGAATACGAATGTAAAAATTGTTCTCACACTTTTGAAGTTTTTCAGTCTATGAATGATCCGCCTTTAAAAGAATGTCCAAAATGCGGTAAAGAAGTCCGCCGCTTAATTTTCGGCGGAGCGGGCGTAATTTTTAAAGGCTCTGGGTTTTATGTAACCGATAAAGGTAAAAGTACAACAGAAGCCAACTCAAAGCCGTCTTCCGATAAAAAAACAAAAAAAAGCGAAAGTTCCCAATCAACGCCTGCGGCATCTTCCCCATGCAGTGAATGTCCCAAAAAAGGCGCTTCAACTTCATGTCAGGCGTAAAAAAATACCGATAATTATAGAAGAAATGATTAACTCAACGATTATTTGTATTTTAGGGGTTTGTTTTGAATAAAAAACCGCGTTTTTTTTGTGATAATTGTGGATACGAGGTAGGGGACGAAGTTAAAAAATGCCCCTATTGCGGACGTATTTTCGCTTCCATAAGGTGTCCTGCTTGCGGCTATTCCGGCAATGACAGAATGTTTAAAAACGGCTGTCCAATGTGCGGATATTCAGCCGCCCCGCCCCCAAAACA